>RFFX01000054.1 GCA_003696765.1 Zetaproteobacteria bacterium
ATCTTTACCCCATCGCAAACCGTCCGTCCGTGGACGTTTTGCTTGACGGCGATCGAAGAGCGCGCTCTTCGATTCCCTCACAAAGCCATCGCTTGCTTACGCAAGCTCTCGATTTGCGCGGCCCTCCTGGCCGCGGATGCCGACTTCTTGCGAAGTCGTCATCTTTACCCCATCGCAAACCGTCCGTCCGTGGACGTTTTGCTTGACGGCGATCGAAGAGCGCGCTCTTCGATCCCCTTACAAATCCTCCGCTTGCATCCGCAAGCTTCGGATTTGCGCGGCCCTCCTGGCCGCGGATGCCGGCCCCACCGCGCCGGGGCCGAAGTTACTCTCTCGGGAGCTACCCCTGCACCCGGGCGATCACCTCTTTGGCGACGTTGCCCGGCACCTCCTCGTAATGCTTGAACTGCATCGTGTAGTTGGCCCGCCCCTGGCTGAGCGAGCGCAGGCTGGTGGCGTAGCCGAACATCTCGGCAAGCGGCACCTCCGCTTCCACGCAGCGGGCGTGCCCCCGCTCCCCCATGCCCAGCACCCTGCCGCGCCGCCGGTTGAGGTCGCCGACCACGTCGCCCATGTACTCCTCGGGAGTGATCACCTCGACATCCATGATCGGCTCGAGCAGCACCGGATCGCACAGGGCGGCGCCGGCCTTGAACCCCATCGAGCCGGCGATCTTGAAGGCCATCTCCGAGGAGTCGACCTCGTGGTAGGAGCCATCGAAGAGCGTCACCCGCACGTCGACCATCGGGAAGCCGGCGAGCACGCCGTTCTGCATCGCCTCTTCCACCCCTTTGGCCACCGCCGGGATGTACTCGCGCGGCACCACGCCGCCGACGATCTGGTCGACGAACTCGAACCCTCCGCCCGGCTCCAGCGGCTCCAGACGGAGCCAGACATGGCCATACTGGCCGCGGCCGCCGGACTGGCGCACGAACTTCCCCTCCGCCTCGTGGGAGCTGCGGATCGTCTCGCGGTAGGCCACCTGCGGCCGGCCGACGTTGGCCTCCACCGAGAACTCGCGCTTCATCCGGTCGACGATGATCTCCAGATGGAGCTCCCCCATGCCGGAGATGATCGTCTGACCCGTCTCGTCGTCGGTATGGACGCGGAAGGAGGGATCCTCGGCGGCCAGCTTGGAGAGCGCCACCCCCATCTTCTCCTGGTCGGCCTTGGTCTTCGGCTCGATCGCCACCGAGATCACCGGATCGGGGAACTCCATCCGCTCGAGCACGATTGGTGCATCCTCGGTGCAGAGGGTGTCCCCGGTGGTGGTGAACTTCAGCCCCACGGCGGCGGCGATGTCGCCCGCGCGCACCTCCTTGATCTCCCTGCGGTCGTTGGCGTGCATCTGCAGCAGCCGACCGATGCGCTCCTTCTTCCCCTTGACCGGGTTGACCACATAGGAGCCCGACTGCAACACACCGGAATAGACGCGGAAGTAGGTGAGCGAACCGACATAGGGGTCGCTCATCACCTTGAAGGCGAGCGCGGCGAAGGGCTCGTCGTCCGAGCTCTTGCGCTCCACCTCGCCCTCGACCCCATCGACATGCCCCTTGATCGGCGGCACGTCGACCGGCGAGGGGAGATAGGCGACCACCGCATCGAGCAGGGTCTGCACCCCCTTGTTCTTGAAGGCGCTGCCGCAAAGCACCGGCACCAGCTCGATCCCCAACACCGCCTTGCGGATGCAGCGATGGATCGCCTCCTCGGAGATCTCCTCCCCTTCGAGGTAGGCCTCCATCAGCGCCTCGTCATGGACCAGCACCGCATCGAGCAGCGCCTCGCGATACTCCTCGGCCTGCTCCCGCAACTCGGCGGGGATCTCCTCCACCGTGTACTCCGCGCCCATGGTCTCGTCCTTCCACAGGATCGCCTTCATCCGCACCAGATCGACCACACCGCGGAAGCCATCCTCGCTGCCGATCGGCAGGTTGAGCGCGACGGCCTCATGCCCCAACCGCTCCTTGATCTCCTCGATCACGCGGAAGTAGTCGGCCCCGACCCGGTCCATCTTGTTGACGAAGGCGATGCGCGGCACCCGGTAGCGGTCGGCCTGGCGCCAGACCGTCTCCGACTGCGGCTCCACGCCGCCGACCGCGCAGAAGACGCCGACCGCCCCGTCGAGCACGCGCAGGGAGCGCTCCACCTCGATGGTGAAGTCGACGTGGCCCGGCGTGTCGATGATGTTGATCTGATGCTCTTTCCACCGGCAGGTGGTCGCCGCCGAGGTGATGGTGATCCCCCGCTCCTGCTCCTGCGCCATCCAGTCCATCGTGGCCGCGCCGTCGTGCACCTCACCGATCTTGTGTGAGACACCGGTGTAGAAGAGCACCCGTTCGGTGGTCGTCGTCTTGCCTGCGTCAATATGGGCCATGATGCCGATATTGCGCACGCGCTCCAATGGGGTCTTGCGCGCCACGATCCCTTACTCCTTGACCGTATCCGTATTCGAAAGAACGAACGCCGCCGGCGGCCGGCTACCAGCGGAAATGCGAAAAGGCCTTGTTCGCCTCGGCCATGCGGTGGGTTTCGTCCCGCTTCTTGTAGGCACCGCCGCGCTCCTGCACGGCGTCGGCGATCTCCCCGCCCAGACGCTCGGCCATGGTGTGCTCGCTGCGCTTGCGGGCGTACTCCACAAGCCAGCGCACCGCCAACGACTCCTGCCGCCGCTCGGTCACCTCCACCGGCACCTGGTAGGTAGCGCCGCCGACCCGACGGGACTTCACCTCCACCAGCGGCTTGACCGCGTCCAGCGCGCGATGCAGCAGCGCCAGCGGCTCCGCACCGCTCTTCTGCGCCGCGATCTCCATCGCCCGGTAGACGATCCCCTCCGCAAGCGACTTCTTGCCGTCGCGCATCACCTTGTTGATCACCGCCGAGACCCGGACGTCGCCGTAGCGCGCGTCGGGGGCGACAGGCCTGCGGTTTGGAGGACCCTTGCGTGGCATCTGGACGTTACCCTCTTCCCGTTGCTTATGAAACTTCTGCTACTTGGGCCGCTTGGCGCCGTACTTGGAGCGCGCCTGCCTGCGCCCTTCCACCCCGGTCGCATCCAGCACCCCGCGCAGGATGTGGTAGCGCACACCCGGCAGGTCCTTCACACGGCCGCCCCGGATCAGCACCACCGAGTGCTCCTGCAGCCGGTGCCCCTCGCCCGGAATGTAGGCGGTCACCTCGTAGCCGTTGGTCAAACGCACGCGGGCCACCTTCCGCAGCGCCGAGTTGGGCTTCTTCGGCGTGGTGGTATAGACGCGCGTGCAGACCCCGCGCCGTTGCGGACAGGCCTGCAGCGCCGGAACCTTGTTGATCTTCCGTTTGTCGCGTCTCGGCTTGCGAATCAACTGGTTGATGGTCGGCATATCCACCTCGGATCGGGAGTGCGCGGCTTGCGGGCCTGCCGCGAAGGGCGGCGAACCGTAGCGACCACCCTTTGGGGTGTCAACAAAAGCGAAGGCCCCTCCGGGCGAACGACCAAAAGGCTTCCCGCCCGGAGCGCAAGCGCGGCGCACAGCCCTTCCTCCTGCGAATAGCTCAGCCGTTCACCACCAGGAGATCGGCGCAAATGAGCGCGTCGAGTTCGCCCTGCATGAAGGCGCGTACCGCATCGACCGCCGTGCAGACGATCGGCTCCTCGTGCATGTTGAAGCTGGTATTGATCAACGCCGGCACTCCGGTCCGCCGGTGGTAGGCGGCCAGGATGGCGTAGACCTCCGGGTTGTCCTCACGGCGCAACACCTGCGGCCGGGCGGTGCCGTCGACATGGATCGCCGCGGGGATGTTCTCTTTGGCCAGCTCCGACGCATCGTAGGTGACGGTCATGAAGCGCGCCGCCACATGCTCGGGCCGCCAGGCGGGGAAGTAGTCGCGGGCATGCTCCTCCATGATGATCGGCGCGAACGGCATGAACTCGGTTCGCCGCAGCCTGGCGTTCAGCCACTGATTGATCGACGGATCGTCGCACGAGGCAAGGATCGACCGGTTGCCCAGCGCGCGCGGCCCGTACTCCATCCGACCGGCGGCCCTGGCCACGACCTTCCCTTCGGCCAACAGCCGTGCCGCCTCCCCGGCGAGATCCTCCGGCCTGCTCCAGGCAAGCCCCGCCTCCTCGATCGCCGAGCGCGCCTCTTCCGCACCGATATCCGGCCCAAGGTAGACCGATTGGAGAAAACGGGGCTGCAATCCCCCTTTCTCCTCCGCCAGGGCGGCGAGCGCCGCGCCGACAGCCAACCCTCCGTCGCCCATATTGGGATGGACATAGATGTTGTCCACCTCCTCCATCTCCAAAATGCGCTGGTTGAGCTTGACATTGGCAAACACCCCGCCGGCCAGGGCGAGCAAACGGCAGCCGGTGGAGGAGCAGTAGTCCCGCACCATCTCCACGACCAGCCGCTCGACCGCCTCCTGAATACCGGCGGCGATATCCTCGCGCGAGGCTCCCTCGCAGAGCCTCTCCAGAAACCGGCGTGCCCGGGGGTGACCGGGACGGGAGACCAGCAGGGTCAACTCCGCATCGAACAGTCGATCCCACGCCCCGGGTCGACAATGGCTCAACAGCCGTTCGGCGAGCGCACGGCCGCGGCCGTACGCCGCCAGCCCTACGATCTTCCCCTCGTGGCGGTTGGGTGTGAAGCCCAGAAATCCGGTAAACGCCGCATAGAGGTTGCCGATCGAGTTCAGCGCATCGAAATCGGCCAGCCTGGTCAACCTGCCATCCGCTCCGTGCCAGAGACTCCCCGAGGCGAAATCCCCCTGACCATCGAGCGTCAGCACCAATACCGGCCGGCTGCCGAACGGCGCGCAGTAATAGGCGGTGGCGGCATGACAGTGGTGGTGATCGGTCCGGTAGAGCGAGCGCGGATGCAGCCATTCCGGCAGGGTCCGCCGTCGATGACGCAACAGGCGCGCCCAGCGGCCGTGTTGCTGCTTCCAGTAGTATCGGCGCAGCGCCGCGTCCCCTTCCGACACCTCGTGAAGATGGCGGAAGAGGCGATCCAGCATCGGTTTCTGTCGCCAAGGCGACAGCCACGTCGACGCCGCGGTGGAGGGATGGCCACACTCCCGGGAGACATAGGCCAGTGATGCAAACGGAAAGCGCACATCCTGCTTGATGCGGGAGAAGCGCTCTTCATTGCAGGCCGCGACCACCCTCCCTTCCCGATCGATCAGGGCGGCACCCGAGTCGTGCGATCCCCGCTCCGGCCGATGGGCGCTGTCGCCGTTGTAGCCGATGATGCAGCCATCCGTCATCCGCCTCCTCCCGGCAGCCCGATGACGGCACTCCCCACGAGCATCAGAGCAGCCCCTCCTGCTCGAAGATGCGGCGCAGCGGCTCCAACTGGCGCGCATACCTGCGCCAGCCGGAGACCGAATCGCGGTAGATCGGCCGCCGCACCTGGGCGATGCTCGCCGTCTTGACCTGGCTTCTGGCGCGGTGGAACTGCAGGCAGCGGTCGTCCCACTCCAGGCCGCAGAAGTCGAGCAGCTTGCGCGTCTCCTCCTGCTGATGCTCGACCAGCGCCTCGTAGCGCAGGGTGTAGAGCCGGTCGGCCGGCAGGATCCGCCGCCAGTGGTCCATCAGTCGCTGGAAGGCGCAGTAGTAGCGGCCGAGATCCTCCAGATCGTTGCCGTAGCCGAAGGCTGTTCCCTCGAAGCTGTGGCGGAAGATGGAGAGGCAGTGGTCCATCGGATCGCGCTGCACCAACACGATGCGCGCATTGGGCAGAGCACGGTGGATGGCGCCGAGGTAGAGGGCGTTGGTCAACGACTTGTCCGCCACCCGCACCCCCTCCGGCAGGCCGACGGAAATCTCCCGCAGGTAGGTCGCACCGAGTCTGCGCCACCCCTCCGCCGGGCTGCGGGCGAGCTCCTCGAGCGTCAGCGTCCCATCCCCCCGATCGAGCACCGGCAGGGCGACGGAGGAGAAGACCCCGCTCTCTCCCTTGCCTGCCACCCGGGGATGGGCGGCGAGGATCTGCTCGGTCAGCGTGCTGCCGCAGCGCGGCATGCCGACGATGAAGATCGGCGCCGCATCGAGCCCGCTGTCCACCGGCGGCAGATCGGGCGAGAAGGCGCAGGCGATCGCCTCCATGTGGTCGATCTCCGACTGCACGTCGTAGGAGCGGGCGATGCGCTGTAGCCGGTTGCCTTCGCTCCAGTAGTCGAACGCCTCCTCATGCGCCCCCAGATCGGCCATCGCCCTGCCCAGGGCGAAGGCGAGCTCCATCCTGTTGCGCGTCCTGGGCCGGCAGTCGCGATGGCGGGCGTCCATCGCCTGCAGCAGAGGATCCGCACGATCGGTGAAGCGCTTGAGCTGGGCCAGCCTGATCATGGTGGCGATATCGCGCGGCAACATGCGGTGGCGCGCCTCGAGCAGGGCGACCGCATGCGGGATCCGTCCGGTCTCGGCATAGAGCTCGGCCAGCCGCATGGTCGCTTCGGGCTGGCCGGGGATGCGATCGAGCAGATCGCGCAACAGCGCCTCGGCCTCCTCCACCCGGCCGGTGGTCTGCAGCGCCAGGCTCAGGGCGACGGCGGCCTCCGGCTGGTCGGTCCGGCGACGCAGCAGCCGCTCGGCGATCGCCACCGCCTCCCGATGATACTCGGGCACGGAGGTGGCGCAGAGCGCCCGGCAGAAGTCGGCGGCGATGGCATCCTCCGGCCACCGCCTCCCCGCCATGGCCGCGCGGTATTCGCGCACCGCCGCCAGCGGCATATCGTGGTTGAGGTAGAGCTGGGCCAGGTTGGCGTGGACGGCGCGGGCCGCGCGTCGATCCCCGGCATCGAGGGCGGCGCGGAAATGGCGCTCGGCCGTAGCGAGCCGGCCGCAGTCGGCCGCCATCATGCCGCGCAGGTTGTGCACGTCGGCACTGCCGGGCACCATGGCGTCGATCCGGTCGCAGCAGGCGGCACAGGCGGCGAAGTCGCGGCGGAAGAAGGCCGCCTGGGCATCCTGCAGCAGGGCCGCGATCCGGCGCCGCTCGGCGGAGGTGATGCGTCGTGTTCCCTTGGCCATATCACCTTGAAGACGAAAAAGGCAAGAAGAAAGGGGGCCCGCAGGCCCCCTCTCACCACGGAACAGAGCTCCGTGTACCGGCTTAGAACAGCCCTTCCAGATCGAGCAGCAGATGCTTCTTCTTGGCGTTGGCCACGAAGCCGTTGTTGTTCGCCGTGTCGTAGGAGACCGAGAACTCGAAGTTCTGGTAGATCTCGTAAGTGGCGGCGACATTGAACATGGTCTGCTTGGTGCTGGCAGCCGCCGTGGTGAGCTTCTGCGCACCGAAGCCGACACCGATCAGGAAGTTGTGCAGCGGCTTGAGGTCGAGCCGCAGGGAGTAGCCATCCTCCTTGCTGTTCTTGGCCGCACCGCTCACGAAGAGGTTGCCATTGGCGGCGGTGGACTTGTTGGAGGAGGGGGCGTTGGCGTAGTCGGCATAGAGGCCGTAGCTCATGTCGCCCATCTCGCCCTGCAGCTGGGCGCCGAGCCAGAACACCTTGCCCTCGCCGGCGACGACCCCCTTGACCTGCTGGGTGCCGCTGATGGTACCGATGGCGAAGATCGCCTCGGCGCCGCCGAGCTCGGTGGTCAGCTCGCCGTAGACCATCGGCAGGAAGGAGGGGCCGGTGACACCGGTCGCGGTATCGAGCGCCACACCACCGGCGGCGATCACACCGAGGTCACTGCCGACCCAGCCGGTGACCGCCGTGGTAGTTGCACCGGGCGTGCCGGTCGCACCGGCCACATTCCCTTGGGCGGCATTGACGATGTTCTCGAAGGCGGTGAGGCCCTTGCCGTTGAGCTTGCCGCCGTTCTGGCCGTAGGCGCTCATCAGCTCCATGCCGGCGGTGGGGCCGAAACCGGAGTTCTGGATGCTGAAGCCCAGCTTGTAATCACCCATGTCGAAGGAGTTGATCAACTGGAAGTTGTTGGCGCCGGTGGTGGTGTCACCGCTACCACCGCCGAACTCGACAAAGGCACCGGTGTTGGTGCCGACGCGACCGGCCATGATCAGGTTGGTGTCGGTCGGAACTTTCCAGGTCACGGTCGAGGTGACCGTCCCGTTTGCCGCGGTGGTCTTGCTGTTGTCATACTGCGCACGGAGCACGAAGGTGGCGTTGAGCACCGCCGGCAGCGACAGGTTGTCGTCCTCGACCAGCGCCTCGTCGCCGACGTCGGTGAATGCGCCCATCTTGAAGGCGCGGGCCATGGAGGTCATGGCCGGGAAGGTCTGGAAGTGGCAGGACAGACAGGCAGCGCCAGTCTGGCGTGCGAAGGCCGGCACGGCTTCGGAGGTGGTCGGCGCGACAGCGATGCTGGAGGCGGCGACCACCGCGAAGGCGGCGGCGGATACGTAAGCTTTCTTCATGATCAGCTTCTCTCCTCTCTCTTTATTTCAGATTGCGACCCGCAGGCCGTTGGAACAATGCGGTGCGGGGGCTCCCCCGACACGGGGCGAACCGTCGGCGGGCGGAGGCAACGCGTCAACACCCCCGAGGCCATCGTGTAACATTTTGACACACTCGTGCGATCCGCGGGCGTCGCGTACGGCCTCGGGCTAGAGTGCGGCGGGTGGAGACCCCGCGACCCCCGCTCTGTTTCGTCCTCACCAGCCTCGCGCGCACCGGCGGCGTGGAGCGCGACGCCCTCAAGGCGATCCTCCGGCTGGCCGGGAAGGGGCGGACGATCCACATCACAGCCGGCTTCGTCCGCCCCGGCGTGCGCGAGGCGCTGGCCGACCTGCCGGTGGTCTGGCACCCGATCCGCGCGCCGGTACGCCCGCCCGCGCTCTCCCAGCTGCTGATCTGGTTGCAGGCGCGGCGCGTCGTCGCCCGCCTGCGCCGGCGCCACCCCGGGCTGCGGGTGGTCGGCTTCGAGCCCAACCCGCTGCTCGACTGCTGGATCGGCGCCACACCACAGGCGCTGTGGCGCCAGGCCAAGCGCCGGGCGGGGCTGCCCCCCTCGCTCAAGCCGGGGATCTCGCTCTGGAACGGCTGGGCCGAGCGGCGCCTCTCGACCCGGGCGGAGCACATCGTGGTCTACAGCCGGCAGGCGCGGGCGTGGTTCGTCCGGCATGGCGTGGCCGAACCCCGATTGAGCGATGTGATCATCCCGTGCGACACCGACCGCTTCCACCCGACGAATCCGCCGATCGCCGACCGGTGTGAACTGTTGATCATCGGCGCCCACCCGCGGTTGAAGGGGATCGACATCATGCTCGATGCGTGGCGGGAGATCGCCCCCCGCTTCCCCGAGCTGCGGCTGCGCATCGTCTGCAAGGGGTGGAAGGTGCCGGCGCTGGTGCGCAAGGCCGGCCTGCCGCGGGTGGAGACCGCGCCGGTCATCGCCGAGCCGGAGGCCTACTACGCCCGGGCGCGGCTGGTGGTGATGCCGTCGCTGTTCGAAAGCTGGGGCAACGTGCCGCTGGAGGCGCTGGCCTGCGGCGTGCCGGTGGTGGTCTCGCGCCAGGTGCCCTCATCGATGGTCGTGACCGCGCCGTGGCAGGGGGCGGTGATCGAGCGCGCCGGAGGTGGGGACGGGGCGCGGCTGGCCGAGGCGGTGGCCGAACAACTGCTCCGGACGGAATCGGAGGAGCTGATGGCCCGCCGCCACCGGTCGGTGGTCGAGTTCGTGGCGGCGCACGAGACCACCCTCTCCTGGCTGGAGCGACATGCTTGATGGTTTCGCAAGCAACCATCATCGCGACCATGGAGGGTCGCGCAAATCCGGAGGTTGCAGACGCAACCGACGGATTTGTAAGGGAATCGAAGACAGCGTTCTTCGATTGTCGTGAAGCAAAAAGTCCACGGACGGACGTTTTGCGGTGTGATCATGGTTAGCCGCGCGCCGCCGGAGCGGTGGGAGCGTGCGCTGTGGTATGCCTTCCTCCTCGCCTGGATGCAGGGGATGGCGCTGCTCAATGTGGCGTGGGGGCTGCTGCTGCCGGTACTGCTGCGCCGTCTGCCGGAGGCATGGCGGCAGTTGCGCCCCCGGCGGATGGTGGTTGCGGTGGTCGGGGCCTATCTCGGCTGGCGGATCCTGACCACGCTGTGGGCCGATGCCCCACGCCAGGCGATGGTCGGGCTGTTCGACGACGCGCGCGCGCTGACCATCGGTCTGGTGGCGCTGGTGATGCTGGAGCATCGGCGGGAGCGCGTGCGGGCGGCGTGGCTCAGCTTCGCCGGCGTGGCCCTGCTCAGCTGGTGGTCGCTGGCCTGCCAGCTCACCGATGCCGGACTGCGCACAACCGGCCACACCATCTACGGCACCTTCGCCCACCTCAACTATTCGGCCACCTACAGCATGATCGCCATGCTGATCATGCTCCACCAGTTGACCCGAATGGCGTGGAGGCAGGGACGGTGGATGATCGCGGGCATCGTCCCGATCGCCGCCATGCAGATTCCGCTGGGCAGCCGGACGGTGCTGTTGGCGGCGCTGATCGGCTGCCTGCTGTTCGCGCTGTGGCGCCGGCAACGCAGGGTGGTGCTGGCGCTGGCAGGGGCGGGCCTGCTCATGGGCGGGCTGGCCTGGTCGGTGCCGCACTGGACAGGGCAGTTCTCCTCGCTCTCCGCCATCGAGGGACAGCTGCAAGGGCGGCGCACCATGCCCTCGCTGCAGATCCGGCTGGAGATATGGGGGCTGCTGGTACAGATTACGAGAGATCACCCTTGGGGCCTCGGCCCGCGCAACCACGGCTACATCGACCTGCGTCCCTACCGGGGCTGGATCGAACAGCACATGCCGACGGCGCTGTCGGCCACCTTCGGCGCCGACGCTGAGGTGACGGAGGAGAGGTTGCATCTTCTGCTCTACGACCCGCACTCACAGTATATGGAGGCGCTGGTCGACGGCGGCATCGTCGGTCTGCTGTCGCTGCTGGCCATGTTGGCGCTGCCGGTGGTGCTGGCGCGCGGGAGCGACATGCCGGACGAACTCTTCGTCGCGGCGCTGATCGTCTGCTGGATGTACGCCTGGAGCGGACTGACGGTGACCATCTTCCATCAGGCGGGGCTGATCATCTACTTCCTGCTGCTGGCGCTGCTGCTGCGCGAGCGGAAGGAATGCCCACAGGGGGAGCGACCATGACACCACCGTTGCGCGGCATCATCCTGGCCGGAGGGGCGGGGACACGGCTGCATCCGCTGACGCTCGCGGTGAGCAAACAACTGCTGCCGATCTACGACAAGCCGATGATCTACTATCCGCTCTCCACCCTGATGCTCGCCGGCATCCGCGAGATCCTGATCATCTCCACCCCGCGCGACCTGCCCGCCTTTCGGCGGGTCCTGGGCGACGGCGGCCGATGGGGGCTCTCCCTCTCCTACGCCGAGCAACCCACCCCCGGCGGACTGGCGCAGGCCTACCGGATCGGCGCCGATTTCGTCGCCGGCCGTCCCAGCTGCCTCATCCTCGGCGACAACCTGTTCCACGGCCACGGGCTGGAGCGGCTGCTGCGCCGGGCGGCCGGCGTGGTCGCAAAACAGGGGGGCGCCACCATCTTCGCCTGCCATGTGCGCGCTCCGGAGCGGTACGGCGTGGTCGCCTTCGACCGTGCGGGGAAGGCGGTCTCGATCGAGGAGAAACCCGCCCGCCCCGCCTCCAACTACGCCGTGACCGGCATCTACTTCTATGACGCCTCGGTGGTGGAGATTGCGGCGTCGCTGACGCCGTCGGCCCGGGGAGAGCTGGAGATCACCGACGTCAACCGCGCCTATCTGGCGCAGGGAGCGCTGCGGGTGGAGCGGCTGGGGCGCGGCATCGCCTGGCTCGACACCGGCACCCACGGCTCGCTGCTCGAGGCGGGCAGGTATGTCGAGATCATCGAAGAGCGGCAGGGACTGAAGGTGGCCTGCCTCGAGGAGATCGCCTGGCGGCTGGGCTACATCTCCGACGAGGCACTGGCAGAGGCGGCCCATGCCATGCGCAACAACGGCTACGGCGCCTACCTCGCACGGATCCTCCAGCAGGGGCGTACGGCATGACCCATCGGGTGGCGCGCAGAGATACCCCCCGCCTCGGGAGACGGAGCGCGGCACGGATGCGATTTTGCATCACCGGCAGGAAGCGGCTACCATCGCCTTGGATCCGGTTGGGCGACGCGGAAGATGGGCTCCGATCCGAATGCGACATCTGCCAGACCAGGCCTTCATGGACGATGGTTTCGCAAGAAGCCATCATCTGCGACCAGGATGGTCGCACAGAGCAGGCGCCTGCGCATGCAGGCGAAGGTTTTGTAAGGAGGTCGAAGACCGCGCTCTTCGAGCCCCGTCAAGCAACAAGTCCACGGACGGACTTGTTGCGATTCGATCATGGCTGACCGGCTCCCCATCGGCATCCAGACCTTCGCCACCATCCGCGAGGGAGGCTACTGCTACGTCGACAAGGGGCCGCTGATCCAGCGCATGGTCGAG
>RFFX01000055.1 GCA_003696765.1 Zetaproteobacteria bacterium
CCCCTTCCGACGCCGGCAGCGGCGCCAGGGCATAAGGCACGGCCATCCCGCGTTGCGCTCCGGCGCGTGCGGCGAGCAGCCTGGTCTCGTAAAAGAGCGGGTAGGTGCAGGAGGAGAGGAGCGGACAGCCGTCGCAAGCCCCGTGTTTGAAGATGCAGACGGTCCGCTTGAGCGCGTGGCCGAGGGCGCCGCGCCAGGCCGATCCGAGCAGCTGCCGTGGCAGCCGCCCGTCGGGGGTGGAGAAGCGCAGCCGCAGCGGATAGATCGGCAGGGTCACGGCAGCAGAATGGCGGCGGGATCGAGCCGAAGCAGGCCGAAGCGGAAGTGGCCGGGCCGGCCGGCGCGCGCGATCTCATAGGGGGAGTCCTGCACGCCGAGCGCGAGTCGGATCGCCTTGTTGACGCGGGACTTGCGCTGCTCGAAAAAGCTCTTCTGCATCCCGCCCATCAGCGCCTCCTCGGTCCGGTCGTGCCCCCGGAGAGAAAAATTATGGACTTCGCGATAGCAATCAAGCACCGCCCGGCCGTAATCGGCCTCGGCCACCCCCTCCGGCGGGGCGGCGATCCCCTCGGAGCCGCCGGCGCGCAATCGCGCCAGCCAGAGATAGAAGGCGAAATCGATCGGCGGCAACATGCAACAGCCGATCGGGGTGGAGAGGGTGCGCGACACCGGATCGAGCTCCAGTTGCGGCGCGTGGAAGGCGCGCGAGGCGGCGGCGACCACGGCGCTGAAGCTGAGCGTCTCGTCACGCAGGGCGTCGGGGATGCCCGAGCGCATGCGCACGAAGGGGATGTCGGCCAGCCAGATGCGGGCGGTGGCGGCATCGAGCGGCTTGCCGTCGCGGGTGTAGATGATGGTGCGCTCGCGCGTCGGGTAGAAGAAGTCGGGCAGCGACTCGAACGGCTGTGCGACCAGCACATGGGAGAGGGCATCCTGCGGCCGGCCGTAGAGCGACATGGCATAGCCCATGTAGAAGCCCATCGTCTTGCGCCCGCCGGCGATCGAGGCGTGGATGGCGCACTCGGGATCGGCGCTGAGCCGGCGCACCACCGCCAGGATCGAATCGGCGGCGGCGCCGTTGTCCTCCGGGGTGCGGATGTCGGCCAGCGGCGCGCCCGAGGCATCCCGCAGCAGATGGATGCGATCGGCGGTGAAGGCCCCCTCCGGCAGGTGGTAGTCGCGACAGAGGCGGTAGTACCAGCCGGGATCCTCGGAGAGCAGCAACAGCCGCGCCCGCTCCGCCCCCTCGCTGGTGGTGATCAGATGGACCTCGTCGGGGATGAACGCTCCGCGCCGGGCAAGCGCATAGAGCGTCTCGGTCAGGATCTGCGGCGAGAGGCCGCTGACGGCGATGAGGATCTTTTTCATGGGGCAAACCGTACCGGAGAGGCTCCGGTGTGGTCAGCAGTCGCAAGCTTGCGATCCGGATCGGCCACGGCCGGGGGCCACCTCCTACCGCTCCAGCGCCAGCGGCCGCCAGAAACGCACCATCTCCGGCGTCGGCGACCAGTCGGGCATCCCATCGTGCCAGCGCCGGACCCGCTCGGCGTCGAGCGTCAGATCGAGCAGCCGGAAGCCGGGGTCCCCGCTCTGGCGGCTGCCCACGGCGTCACCACCGCCGCGCTGCTCCAGGTCGAACTCGGCCAGCGCCAGCCCGTCGTGGCACTCGGTGAGCTTGCGCAGCCGCGCCCAGCCGGATTCGGTCAACCCACCGCCGGGCAGCAGCATGCAGTAGCCCTGCGCGCTCGACCTCCCCACCCGACCGCGCAGTTGGTGCAGTTGCGCCAGCCCATACTGCTCGGCCCGCTCGATCACGATCAACCGCGCGTGCGGCACGTCGACCCCCACCTCCACCACCGTGGTCGAGACCAGCAGATCCACCTCGCCGGCGGCAAAACGAGCCAGCACCTCCTGCTTGCGCGCGTTCCTCATCTGGCCGTGCAGCCCGTCGACCACCACACCGCGCAGCCGCCCGCGCAGATACTCCACCCGCGCATCGACCGAGAGCTCCTCATCCTCGACGAAGGGGACGATCCAGTAGACCCCCGCCCCCTGCGCCACCAGCCGCTCCACCCCGGCGAGCAGCTCGGGCATGGCCGAGGGATGGAGCAGCCGGGTATCGACCGGCTTGCGCCCCTCGGGCATGCCACGCATCACGGTCAGCTCCATGTCGCCGTAGAGGGCCAGCGCCAGCGAACGCGGAATGGGGGTGGCGCTCATGGCCAGCAGATGGACATGCGCCCCCTTCTCGGTCAGCCCCCAGCGCTGGCGCACCCCGAAGCGGTGCTGCTCGTCGACCACCGCCAACCCCAGACGGGCGAACGCGACCCCGTCGCCGAGCAGCGCATGGGTGCCGACCACCAGCGGCGCGCTGCCGTCGGCCAGCGCCGCGCACACCTGCCTGCGCTGCCGCGCCGGCGTGCTGCCGGTGAGCAACAGCGGCTCGATCCCGGCGGCCGCCAACAGCCCGCCCATCGCGCGGTGCAACTGCTCGGCCAGCGCCTCGGTCGGCGCCATCACCGCCGCCTGCAGACCGCTGCCGATCGCCCGCGCCACGGCCAGCGCCGCCACCACCGTCTTGCCGCAGCCCACATCCCCCTGCAACAGCCGGTGCATCCGCCTGCCGGAGGCCAGATCGGCGCCGATGGCCGCATCGGCCTGCTGCTGCGCCTCGGTCAGGGCAAACGGAAGGGCGGCGCGCACCCGGCCGACCAGCCGTTCGTCGCAGCAAGGCTGCGCCGGTTCGGCCGCCTGCCGACGCTGCCGTTCGAGCAGCGCCAGGTAGACCAGCACCTCCTCGTCGCAGAGGCGGAGGCGCGCCCGCCGCCGCGCCTCCGGTGTCGTGTCGCTGCGGTGGAGCAGGCGCAGCGCCTCGATCAGCGGCGGGCCTTCGACCAGCCCGTCGAGCGGCGAGGCCCGCTCGGTGCCGACGGTGTCGTCGAGCAACTGCTGCGCCCGCTCCAGCAGGCCGCGCAGCCGCATCCCCCCGATGCCGGCCAGCACCGCGTAGCGCGGCAGCCAGCCGGGAACGAAACACTCCTCCGGTTGCCATTCGGGGTGGGCCATCTGCCAGCGGCCGTTCCACTGATCCACCCGCCCGCGGGCGGTGATGCGCCGCCCCACGGCCAGACGGGCATCGCGCAGCATGAAACCGGCATGGAAGAAGTTGAGGGCGATGCGTCCCCCATCTTCATCCTCCAGCAGGAGCCGAACCTGCGTATCGCGCCCCATCCCGCGCGCGTCGCGTCGGACCACCCGACCGCAGACCCGCGCCTCCACCCCC
Source organism: Zetaproteobacteria bacterium (assembly GCA_003696765.1). Lineage (NCBI taxonomy): Bacteria > Pseudomonadati > Pseudomonadota > Candidatius Mariprofundia > Zetaproteobacteria bacterium. The sequence continues at coordinate 3,284 of RFFX01000055.1, forward strand.
GGAACGAGCCGGCACACCGGCGTGATCCGGCGATCGTCGACACAGGCCTTGGGCAGATGGAGCAGCAGATCTCCGATGTAGCGGATCCCTCCCCGCTCCAACCGGGCGGCGCGCCGGGCTCCGACACCGGCCAGCTCCCCGATCGGGGTGAGCAGCGCCCGGTAGAGCGCGCTCATCCCCCGCTGCTCCCCTCCATCTGGACAGCCGGATGCGGGACGCTAGGGTGCGCCGCCACTTCCGGAGGTAGATCAACCATGGCAAGACGTTGCGACATCTGCGGCAAAGGGCCGATGACCGGCAACAACATCAGCCACGCCCACAACACCACCCGCCGCCGTTTTCTCCCCAATCTCAAGCGGGTACGTGCCATGGTCGGCGGCCGCATGCAGCACCTGCGGGTCTGCACCCGCTGCCTGCGCTCGGGCAGGGTGACCAAGGGCTGACCCCGCCGGCCGCGCCCCTCCCCCGCACCTCCAGCCGAAGCCGCACATCCACCCGGCCGGCCGCCCCCACCGGAGCGCGGCGGTGGTGCGCCCCCTTCCTCCGTACCGCTACAGCCGCCCCATGACGGGCAGCGGACCGACCAACGGCCGCAGGTAGTCGAGCCAGGCATCGGTGACATCGTTGCCCTCCTCCGAGATCCAGCCATCCCGCATGCAGGTGGTGGTGCGCGCCACCGAAGAGAGCGGCGTCATGAAGCAGTCGCTGTCGTAGGGGTCGTCGGTGATGCGCCGGATGGCCACCGAGCCGTCGGCGCCGGCCACCGCCCGACGCACGGCGAAGGCGCCGACCCGCCGCGCCTCACGCGCATCGATCTCGGAGACGACGCCGGGGAAACTGCGCTGCAGATAGCCGAAGGTGTCGGCCCGGACCCGCACCTTCTCGCCGCCGAAGGCCTCCCGGGCCAGCGCCGCCAACCTGTCGCCGAGCATCCCGCTGCCGGAGAGCTGCACGTTGCCGTGCGAATCACGCTCGCCGGTGGTGGCAATCGGGTTGCTGTCGGCATCGGCGACCCCCTCCGACACCGCCACCACACAGCGGCCGCGGGCGCGGTAGACCCTGCGCACATCCTCCTGGAAACGGGCCGGATCGAACGGCCGCTCCGGCAGATAGATCAGATGCGGACCGTCCCCCTCCCGCTGCCGGGCCAGCGCCGATGCGGCGGTGAGGAAGCCGGCATGACGCCCCATCACCACATTGATCTTCACCCCGGCCAGGGCGGCGTTGTCACGATCGTCCCCCAGGAAGGCGAGCGCCACGAAGCGGGCGGCGGAGGGGAATCCGGGGCTGTGGTCGGTCACCCGCAGGTCGTTGTCGATGGTCTTGGGGATGTGGACGGTGCGCAGGGCGTATCCCGCCTCGGATGCGATCCTGTTGATGATGTCGGCCGTCTCCGCCGAATCGTTGCCGCCGATGTAGAAGAGGTAGCGCACGTCGTGTTTGCGGAACACCTCGAACACCCGCGCGCACTCCTCCCGCCCCGGCTTGAGCCGGACCGATCCGAGCGCCGCCGCCGGCGTCGCCGCCACCCGCTCCAGTTCGGCCTCCGACGGGGTGGTGGTGAGATCGACGAACTCCTCGTTCATGATCCCGGCGATGCCGTGGCGCGCGCCGAGGATGCCCCGGATCGCCGCCTCTTCGCGCGCCGCCAGCACCGCCCCGACCAGCGACTGGTTGATCACCACCGTCGGCCCGCCCGATTGCCCGATCACCATCTTGCCCCGCAACATGAACCGTCCTCCTCTTCTGCCACGGAATCCGCACCGCTCGGGCGATGATCGGGCCGGCGCATGATGCGGTCAACCCCTCCGCCTCCGCTCCCCCGGATGACTTGCCGGTGCACGCCCCCTACCATTGCCACCGTGACCACGGCATTGGCCGGGAGGGGCGGGCCCGTCTCCAACGGGCCGCCACCGGCGCAACGGCCGTCGCACGAGGCGATCGAAGGGGGGGCGCCCTGCGATCCCGTCCGGGCAAAAGGTCCATGGAGGGACGTTTTGCGATTCCACCGTGGAAGAATACCTCGATCTCTCCGGCATCATGCTCGGCTCGATGAGCGGCGTGCTCGACGAGCAGCGCTTCCCCATCCTGAAGGGGGTCTCGCCGGTCCATCTGCGTGTCCTGGAGTCGAGCTGCCGCGTCTTCAGTCTGGTCAAGGGGGTGGAGCTGATCCGTGAGGGCGACGAGCCCGACGGGCTCTACTTCATCATCGAGGGGGAGTTCGCCATCACCAAGATGCGCAGGGAGAAGCGGCTGCTGGTCGCCACCATCGGCAAGGGCGAGGTTTTCGGAGAGTACGGCCTGCTCCACGACAAGACCCGCTACGCCGGCGTGGTGACCACACGCGACTCCAAGGTGGCCCATGTCGCCTACAGCGCGGTACGCCAGGTGACCGAGGTCGACCGCGCCCTGCAGCAGCGGCTCACCGAGCTGATGAACTACCGCATCGTCGACACCTTCTTCCACGCCCACCCGATCTTCAGCAGCCTCTCGCGGGAACAGCGGCAATCGCTGCAGCGGCTCATCACCCTGAAGACGCTGAAGACCGGTGAACGGCTGATCGAACACGGCCAGAGGCTCGATGCGGTCTATCTGGTGGTCTCGGGGGAGATCGCCGTCGAGGCCGAGGATGCCGACGGCGCGGTGATGCTGGTCGACATCCGCCGCGACGGCGGCTTGGTCGGGGAGATCCCCTTCTGCAACAAGAAGCCCAACTTCGGCACCGCCACCGCCATGTGCGAATCGGATGTGCTGGTGCTCGACCAGGCGGCGATGGAGAAGATCAAGGAGCTCCATCCCGGTGGCCACGTCGCGTTGATGACCGCCATCAAGACCCTGGCCCAGCAGACCGCGGGCAGGATCAAGCGCTTCATCGCAGGATAGGCCCCACCTTCACGGCAAGGATGAATGCCCGACCCGGGCGACCCGCCCGGAGGGGAGATGCATCGATTGC
>RFFX01000056.1 GCA_003696765.1 Zetaproteobacteria bacterium
CGATCATTCGGGAGAAGAGCGCATCCTCGCGCTCGAGGGCCGTCAGATTGAGCGCGCGACGGAAGCGCAACACCTCCCGCGCATAAGCGCGTAGTCTCGCCGCGACGTGATCGGTCACCCGCGCTGCAGATGGAGCGCCAGCACGCTGACCGCCGCCGGTGTCACCCCAGGGATGCGTGCCGCCTGCCCGAGGGTCGCCGGCCGTCTCTGCGCGAGGATCTCGCGGCACTCATGGCTCAGCCCTTCGACCGCTTCGTAGTCGAACCCCACAGGAATGGCCCGCCGCTCCATCAGCCGGAAGCGGGCGCGTTCGCGCTCTTCCTGCTCCAGATAGCCGTGGTAGTGGAGATCGGCCAGCACCGTCTCGCGCAGCACCCGATCCGCAGCCGCCTCCTCGTCCCAACCATCGAGCAGCGCCAACGCCCGCAATGGATCGACATCCCGGCGGTGGCAGTAGGCGGCGAAGGGGGTCGCAGAGGCGACCGGCGGCAACCCCAGCGCCTCCAGGCGGGCCCGCCATCGCCCGCTGCAGCCGATGGTGGTGGCGCCGATCTCCTCATGGATCCGGTCATACCGCCGCTTCAGCCGCGCGACACGGCGCGACCGCGCGGCGTCGAGCAGCCCCAGTGTGCGTGCCTCCCTTCCCAGCCGCAGCCAGGCGTTGTCCTGACGCAGGGAGAGACGGAACTCCGCCCGCGAGGTGAACATCCGATAAGGCTCGATCACCCCCTTGACCACCAGATCGTCGATCAGCACCCCGAGGTAACACCTGCTGCGATCGGGAATCCACGGCGCCCGCCCCGCCGCCCGCGCCGCCGCATTGATGCCGGCGACCAGCCCTTGCGCCGCCGCCTCCTCGTAGCCGGTGGTGCCGTTGATCTGGCCGGCATGGAACAACCCCTCGATCCGACGGCACTCCAGCGAGCCCGTCAGCTCCCGCGGGTCGACGAAATCGTACTCGACGGCATAGCCGGGGCGCAGCATGCGCACCCGCTCCAGACCGGCGATGGTGCGCAGGAAGCGCCACTGGACCGCAAGGGGGAGCGAGGTGGAGATCCCGTTGGGGTAGATCTCCCGGCTTCCCGCCCCTTCCGGTTCGAGGAAGATCTGGTGCCGCTCCCGATCGGGGAAGCGCTCGATCTTGTCTTCGATGCTCGGACAGTAGCGGGGACCGACTCCGGTGATGTTGCCCTGATGGAGGGCCGAACGGTGGAGGTTCTCCCGGATGATGCGGTGGGTTTCGATGTTGGTATGGGTGATCGCGCACGGCGTCTGCTCCGACGGCAGATCCGCGGTGTCGAGCGAGAGCGGTGCCGCATCCCGATCCCCCGGCTGCAGCTCCAGCCGCCCCCAGTCGATGGTCCGGCCGTCGAGCCGGGGTGGGGTGCCGGTCTTCAGCCGGGCGAGCGGAAGACGGTGGCGCCCGAGGTCGAGGGAAAGCGCTTCTCCTGCAACATCCCCCATCCGTCCGCCGGGGAAGTGGCGCGCACCGACATGTACCCGCCCGGCAAGGAAGGTGCCGGTGGTGAGCACCACCGTCCGCGCTTCGTGCACCACCCCCAGGCGATCCTCGACCCCTACCACCCGATCACCACCATCGGCAAGCAGCAGCCGCACCACCGAGCCCTGATAGAGCTCCAGCCCCTCGATCCCGAGCAGCATCCCGACCACGATCCGCTGGTAGCGGTGACGGTCGCACTGGACCCTGCTGGCGCGTACCGCCGGCCCCTTGCGCCGATTAAGCACACGATAGTGGATGGCGGTGGCATCGGCCGCTTTTGCCATCAATCCGCCCAGCGCGTCGATCTCGCTGACCAGATGGCTCTTGCCGATCCCGCCGATAGCCGGATTGCACGACATGCGGGCGATGGTGTCGAGCTGATCGGTGATCAGACGGACCCGTGCACCACACCGTGCCGCCGCGGCCGCCGCCTCACAGCCGGCATGACCGCCGCCGACGACCAGTACGTCGACCACTCCATCGGGATGTTTCATGTGAAACGTCGCCCCACGACGCGCCACGGGGGCCGCCGGCTACCCCCGTGGCGGCAACGAATCCCGGCGCGGGGAGGCGGCCTCCTAACCCCGGGCGGCAACCGCCTTGCGGTGCTCCTCGAGCAGGTCATGCATGATCGGGGTGAGGATCAGCTCCATCGCCATCAACATCTTGGCGGCGGGCACCACCAGGGTGTTGCGCCGCGACATGAAGGAGCCGTGAAGCATGGCCAACAGCCAGGGGAAATCGATCCCCCACTGTTCCGGCTTGCGGATGCGGATCACCACCATGCTCTCGTCGGGAGTCGGCACGTCACGTGCGATGAAGGGGTTGGAAGTGTCGACCAGCGGCACCCGCTGGAAGTTGATGTCGGTGTGGGTGAACTGCGGGGTGATGAACTTGACGTAGTCGTGCATGCGCGAGAGGATGTTGTCTACCACCGCCTCCTGCGAATAGCCGCGCATCTCGGTGTCACGATGGATCTTCTGGATCCACTCCAGATTGACCACCGGCACGATGCCGATCAGCAGGTTGACATATTTGCGCGCCGGCTCGACCCCGCCGTGCAGCCCCTCGTAGAAGAGCAGGTCGGTCCCCTCCCCGATCTCCTCCCACTCGGTGAAGCGCCCCGGCTCCACACCGTAGCGCTTGGCCTCCTCCTCGTCGTGGACGTAATGGCGGGCCATCCCCCGTCCGGTCCGTCCGTAGCTGTCGAAGAGCTCGGCGATCTTGTCGAAGAGGTTGGCCTCGTCGGAGAAGTGGCTCAGCCGCTTGCCGGCGGCCGCATACTCCTTGGCCTTCTCACGGAACTCGTAGCGGTCGTACTTGTGGAAACAGTCCCCCTCGACGATCGCCGGAACGACGTTCTCCCGCCGGAAAATGTGCTCCATCGCAACCTTGGCGGTGCTGGTGCCGGCACCGGAGGATCCGGTGACCGCGATGACCGGGTATTTCAGTGACATGTCCATCCCTCCTCTCCGCCCCGGCATCCCGCCCGGGCGAGGTAGTTGTGATTCGTGTGATTCGCAGCCGCCACCGTCGCGGCCTACCCGCGTCGGATGGTAGCGCCACCGATACGGAAGCGCCAAGGGGTGGGCCCAACCCCCACCTGCGCGGCCTCACCCCTCCATCCGGGGCAGGGAGAGGAGCGCCGCCCCCTCGCTCAGGACGAACTCCTTGAATGCCCGGGCCATCGCCGCCAGCCGTTTCCCCTCGCGATGGACCAGATACCAGTGGCGCATGATCGGAAAACCGGCCACCGGCAACACGGCCAGCCGACGCAACCGCAGCTCCATATCCAGCGTGTGCAGGGAGACGATCCCCACCCCCAGGCCGGCCATCACCGTCTGCTTCACCGCCTCGGTCCGGTTCATCTCCATCACCACCTCGGGCTGGAGCCCGTGCCGGTCGAGGAAGCGCTGAATGGCGATCCGCGTCCCCGAATCGGCCTCTCGCATGATGAAGGGCTCCTCAAGCAGCCGCTCGAGCGGGATCTCCTCCCCCTGGCCGGCCAGGGGGTGGTCGGGTGCGGCGATCGCCACCAGCGGATTGTCGCAAAAGATGGTCTGCTCCACCGCCAACCCCTCCGGCGGCCGCCCCATGATCACCATATCGGAGCGGTTCTCCTCCAGCGCGGCGATCAGCCCGGCGCGGTTGGCCACCTCGATGGTGATGCGCGCCTCGGGATAACGTCGATGGAACGGCACGATCATCTGGGGCGCGAAGTAGTTGGCGGTGGCCGCCATGGTCAGATGGATGCGGCCGCGGCGCAGGCCGCGCAGATCGTCCAGCATGCGCTGCGCCTCGTCCAGCTGCCGCTCGATCGCCCGGCAATGGACCAGCAGCTCCGCACCAGCCTCGGTCAGCCGGATGTCGCGGCCGCTGCGATCGAGCAGCGGCATCCCCACACGCTCCTCGAGCTGACGCACCTGGATGGAGACCGCCGGCTGGGTGAGGTAGAGCCGCTTCGCCGCTCGGGAGAAACTGCGCTCCTCGGCCACCGCCGAGAAGATACGGAGCTGCCTCAGAGTGAACACGTTCCCACCGCGCCTATCGGCGCCCCTCCCCGCGGCACCGGCACATGGGGCATCGGAACGGCCGGATCAAGCCTTGTAGCGTTCCAGCGCCTTGAGCAACCCCTCCAGCCGATCCGGATCGAACTGTTTGTGGTGCAACACGTACTGCCGCCTGTTGCCGGTGGCGTCGATCCCGCTCAATGCGAACGACTTGCCGGCGTAGTCGGAGAAGAAGCGGACCTCCCTGCAGAGGGAGATGGTCTCCCCACCCTTGAGCCGCATGCGGATCCGCTCGCGGTTGACGTCGATCTCCACCGGTGAATCTGGGGTGATCAACAGACGGCGCAACACCCGATGGCCGCCGACCAGGGCGAAGAAGCAGCCGAGAAAGAGCAGCAGATAGCCGAGGTAAACCCGCTCGCCGCCGAGATACCATAGCTTCAGCCCCCACAGCAGCAGGAATCCGACCGTCGGCAGATAGAGCAGCAGATCCCACCAGACGCCGGCGCGGTCGGGATGCAGCCGGCAGACCGCCTCGTCCCACCGACGTCCCAACCGTCAGCCGCCCTGCCTGTCGGCGGCGGTACGCCCGCCTGACGACTCAGCCTTGGCCACCTGATCGGCAAGGATCGGATCGAGCTCCTGGAAGAGCAGCCGCCCCGGCATGGTGGTGACCAGCCTCTGATCGGCCCCGATGATCATGGTCCACGGCTCACCACGCACCTGGAAGGTGCCGTAGGCCTCGGGGTTGTAGTATTGGTCCATGTGGAGGATGACGATCTTGTCCTGGTATCGATCGAGCATCCGCTTGAGCATCTGCAGTTGTTGGTCGCACTGGGTACAGTGGCCCGGCGTGGCGAACTCCAGCACCACCGGCTTGTGCAGCTTGATCGCCTGATCGAACGAATACTGGTACATGCGCGGATCGGGATAGCGGTAGCTGGTGATCTTGGCCAGGTCACCGCCGACATCCTTGATCGTCTTGGTCTTGAGCGGGGGGACCTTCTCGCCCGGCTTGAGGATCCCGCCCCCACCGACCCGATCGCAGCCCGCACCCAGAAGCAACGCGACCACGCCGACCGCCGCGACGACCCGCCTCACCGGCCGCTCCGCCAACCGGCGCAGGTACGGAAGATGTTGTAGGCCCAGATGCAGTTGGCCAGCAACACCAGCGTACCGAAGATCCCCATCACCGCCAGCCACGGTTTGACCAACTGCTCCACCTCGGCCGGCGGCATCGTCACGCTGGCCCTGCCGCCGATCACGCCGGCGGTGGTGAAGAAGACCACCATGCCGATCAACCCGAGGTTGTGGATCCAGAAATGGAGCTTGACCAGCCTGAGGCTGTAGATGGCACGCCGCACCAGCCGCGGGATGATGTAGTAGACGGCGGCGAAGATGGCCATCTCCACCCAGCCGAGCAGGTTGATGTGGGTGTGGGCGCGCACGATCAACTTGCCGAAGAGGCGGTTGTCGACGAAATGGCGGAACTCGGGGATCCCCCCCATCAGCGCCCCCCAGGAGAATCCGATCAGGCTGTAGACGATGCAGGCGAAGACGAACCAGAGGGTGTATTTGACATACTCCTCGTCATGCCACGGCGCAGAAGAATGGGTGGTTGCTGCCATCACTGCATTACACCCCAAAAAGTCCGTCCGTGGACGTTTTGGCTCGACGGCGATCGAAGAGCGCGGTCTTCGATCGCCTTACAAAACCGTCGGTTCCTTGCGAAACCATCATCACTTTCCTCTCGTCGGCGACGGGCGGGCCGGACGGCTGTAGAGATCACGCAGGTCGCGGTATTTGTGTTTCCACTCCTCCGGCGCCCAGGTATCGACCATGGTATCGATGAAGGCCGACTCCCCCTTGGGCGGGATCGGCGAGGCGGCCGAGCCCTGATCGGCCTTCAGCTCCGACAGGAAGCGGGCGATCGCATGGAGCTCCTCGTCCGGCATCCTGGCCACATAACCGGCATCCTTGCCCGGACGGTGGTCGACCAGCTCCTCCTTGTAGACCCGCGCCGGATCGTGCAGGAAGGTGAGCAGCCAGTCGAAGGAGCGCCGCGAACCGATGCCGTCCATGTCGGCGGTGCGGCCCATGTTGGTCCCCTCACGCAACGCCCGGTGGCAGACGGTGCACCCCTTCTCCCGGAAGAGGGTGGCGCCGCGTAGCCCCTCCTTGCTGAAATCGTAGTGGGTCTTGATCGCGAACAACGGCTTGTCCGAGCGCGCGCTCATCACCTGCATGACGATGAATCCGATGATCGCCAGCACCACGAAGGCGCCGGCCATGATGAAGAGTACCTTCTCCCCCTGCTTCAACGGGGGCTGCTTGCGTTGGTCCATGGGGGCATTCTCCGCACCCGGCCACGAAAAGTCCATCCCCCTGCGTCGTCTTTCCGCCGGAGCGGGACCATTGTGGGAACCGTCGAGGAAACAGCACGGCGGCGCCATGGCGGCCTACCCACCGACCGCGGCCGGCAGTAGCATTGGCGGCGATGCGTACCTGTTCCCGTTGGCTCTGCGCCCTACTCCTCCTCCTCGGCGCGGCCGGTTGCAACAGCGAATACACCAGCAGCCACCAGCCGCAGAGCGACGCCCTGGTGGCGCGGCTGCACGATGCGATCCGCCACGGGGCGTGGGAGGCGCTGCCGCGCATCTACGACCCCTCCTACCTGGAGCAGAACGACCGCCGGGAGATCGCCCGGCGGTGGGAGGAGCTCACCCGCCGTTTCGGGCCGATCCGAAGCTTCCGCCTTCAGGCGAGCCAGCATGACGCCCGCCTGCAGGGCGAGTTCTACTTCTACCGTTACGCGGTACTGTTCGACCACGGCTCGGCGGAGGAGACGATCACCGTCTACCGCTCCAGCCGCACCGGCAGGCTCGCCGTCTCCGGCCACCGGGTCGAGGTCAACCGCGGATGATCCACCCCACCGCCCTGCGCCACGCACGGCTGCTGGCCGGCGCCGCCCTCCTCGCCCTCTGCGCCGGATGCATGCAGGAGCAGCCGGAGGTGCCCCAGCGGCTGATCCGCCAGCTCACCGGCCACTGGCAGGAGGTCGACGGCCACTCGACGGTCCGCTTCTACGACGACCTCTCGGTCAAGCTCACCCTCTATCCCCGCAAGGGTGGTGAGGAGGAGCCCCCCCTCCGGCTCCTCTCCACGGTGGAGATGATGGAGCGCGATACCCTGGGCATCGCGCTGGGCGATACCTGGCGCGGCCCGGCACGCATCGTCACCACCGATCTCGAGCACGGGGAGATCGAGCTCCATCTGCCCGAGCCGCAGGGGCCGGGCGAGCGGGTCTTCCGTCTGCGCCGCCGCTGAGGCGGAGCGACCGAAACCACCTGCGCCCTCCTCCTCAGCGGGGTGGCGCGTCGGCGAAGCGCTTCATCAGGGCGACGAACTCCGGAATCAGCGGCTCGAAGGCGTCGACCACCGCCGGGTCGAAATGGCGCCCCCGTTCCGATCGGATCAGCTCCACCGCCTTCTCCACGCTCCAGGCCGGCTTGTAGGGGCGCACGCTGGTCAGCGCATCGAAGACATCGGCCAGCGCCACCACCCGTCCGACCAGCGGGATCTCCTCGCCGCGCAGCCCGCGCGGATAGCCGGAGCCGTCCCACTTCTCGTGGTGGGTCAGGGAGATCTGCTGTACCATGGCCAAAAGATTGCTGGTCGCCTTACCGGCGATCTCAGCGCCGATCTCCGGATGGCGGGCCATGATCGCCCACTCCTCGGCGTCGAGCTTGCCGGGCTTGAGCAGAATGCGGTCGGGGATGCCGATCTTGCCCAGATCGTGCATGCCAGCGGCCAGGCGAAAATCCTCCACATCCACCTCCGGCAGCCCCATCTTGCGCCAGAGCAGCGCGGAAAATCGGCTCATGCGCTCGATGTGCATGCCGGTCTCGTTGTCCTTGTATTCCGCCGCCCGCCCCAACTGGAGCAGCGCGTTGCGGTGGGCCTCGACCAGCGCCCTAGTCCGCTCGGCGACCAGCGATTCCAGCGCGAGTTCGCGGTCATGCAACCGCAGATGGGCGCGCACCCGGGCGCGCAGCAGCCGGGAGTTGATCGGCTTGGCGATGTAGTCGACCGCACCGAGGTCGAAGCCCGTCGCCTCATCCCCCTCCTCCCCCATGGCGGTGACGAAGATCACCGGAATGCGGCTGGTGCGCGGATCGGCCTTGAGCCGGCGGCACACCTCGTGGCCGCTCATCTGCGGCATCATGATGTCCAGCAGGATCAGATCGGGCACCGGCTCGGTCACGGCCAGCTCCAGCGCCCGCCTGCCGTCGAGCGCCACCTGCATCTCGCACTCGTTGCCGAGGATGCCGCAGATCAGCCGCAGGTTGTTGGCCGAATCGTCCACCGCCAACACCACCGGCTTGCGCCCCCGCTCCTCCACTGGCGCTCCCTGATCCCGTCCCGTCACAACCACCCTCCACGGCGGGAGACGGCCACCCCTGTCGTCCGCTCCACTACCGCGCCGCCTCCACTCCGATGCCGAAGCGCTCGCGCAGCAGCCGGGCCGCCGCCTCGAAGTCGAAGCAGTCGACCAGATCGTGGAGGCGGTCGGCCCCCTCCCGATCCAGCGCCGCCAGATGGGGCATCAGCTCCTCCAGCATGGCCTCCGCACGTTGCTCACCGTGACGCAGTGCCCGCTCCAGCGCGCCCGCCCGCCGGGAGAGCTCCTCCGGCTCCATCCCACCATCGGCACCGTGCGCCTCCTCTGCATCCCGGTCGAGGGGCGCTTCGGCCAACAGATCGAGCAGCCGCTCCAGCTCCCCGCGCAACCGCTCGATCAACCGATCCTCAGGGATCCCGCCGAGACGGAGCAGCCGCTCCACCTCGGCAGCGCGGCGCGATAGCGCGTCCGCGCCGATCGCCGCCGCCGCCGACTTCAGGCTGTGGGCCAACCTGCGGGCCTCCTCCCGATCCCCGCAGGCGAGCGCCTCCCCGACCGCAGCGACCGCCCCTCCCTGCTCCGCGGGGAAGTGGCGCAACAGCCGCAGGTAGAGATCGCGCCGATCATCGAGCGCACGCAGCGCCCGCCGCCGCGCCCCAGGAGGAATCGCCGGAGCCAGATCGGGCAACCCCATCTCCTCCGGCTCCTCCCCCCGCTGCGTTGCGGCAGCCCCCCCCTCCGGCTCCGGCATCCGCCCCAACCAGTGGGGAATCCGCCTGCGAAGCACCTCGAAATCGATCGGCTTGACCAACAGGTCGCACATCCCCGCCGCCATACAGCGTGCCCGATCCTCCGGGCCGTCGTTGCCGGTCATCGCCACCACCGGCAACCGCGCGAGTGTCTGGCTCTGCCGGATCAGCCGGGTGGCCTCCACCCCATCCATCACCGGCATCTCCATATCCATCAACACCAGATCGAACGGCGGCTCCCGCTGGAGCAGCTTGAGCGCGTGGGCGCCATTCTCGGCCGGAACCACCTCCAACCCCCACTCGCCCAACACCTCGCCGACGATCTGACGATTGATCTCCTGATCGTCGACCAGCAGTACCCGCCGCCCCTTGATCGACCGCGGCTCCTCCTCCGCCCCGGCAGGCGCAACGCCGCCTGCCACCCCCTCCTCCGGAAGCAGCCTCGCCACCGCCTCCAGCAACGCATCGGCGGTAAACGGCTTGCGCAGCAACGCCCCGCAGGGGAAGGCTCCGTCACCGGAGGAGATCCGCTCGGGATGAAAGGCGGAGATCATCAGACAGGCCGGCTTGGGATCGAGCTCCTCCGCCCGATGGATCATCGAACAGAGCTCCAGCCCGTCGATCCCGGGAAGCCGCCAGTCGACGATCGCCAGATGGCACGGCGCATGGCGTGCCGCCGCATGCAGCTCCTGCAACGCCTCCTCGGCGCTGGCGAAACACTCCACCGTGCCGTAGCCCGCGCGCTTGAGCGTCTCGCGGATGAAGGCGGCGACCTCCTGCTCATCGTCGATCACCATGATCCGGCGCGACTGGCGGAATCGGTCACACCGCACCTCCCCCCGTGCAACCAGCAGCGGAACCACCACCGTAAAGCAGCTCCCCACCCCCGCCTTGCTGCGCAGCGTGATGGATCCGCCCATCAGCTCCAGGATGCGTCGGCTGATCGCCAGGCCGAGACCGATCCCCCCCTGGCTGCGTGTGAGCGACTCGTCCCCCATCGTGAAGGGCTGGAAGAGTCGACCCTGCAGCGCCTCGTCGATCCCGCTGCCGCTGTCCTCCACCTCGACTCTGAGCAGCACCCGCCCGGCGGCGATCGCCGCTTCCGCGTCATCCTGATGGTCGGCCTCGGCCGCCTCCACCCGTACCACCACCGAACCCTGCTCGGTGAACTTGATCGCGTTCTCCACCAGATTGGAGAGGATTTGGAAGATCCGCCCACCGTCGCCGATCAGCGCCTCCGGCAACGCCCCAACCTTCTCGATCCGGAAGAGGATCTCCTTGCGTTCGGCCATCGGGGCGGCGAAGCGACGCAGCCGCTCGAGCAGCTCGTCGAGCATGAAGCAGTGGTAGTCGAGCTTGAAGGAGCCCGACTCCAGCCGGGAGAGATCGAACAGGGCGTTGATCAGCCGCATCAGGGCCTCGCTGCCGTCGATGATCGACTGGAGATAGCCGCGCTGCCTGTCGGTCAGGGTGGTGGCCGAGAGCAACTGGGCAAAGCCGGAGATGGCGTTCATCGGCGTGCGGATCTCATGACCCATGTTGGCGAAGAAGGCCACCTTGGCCCGTGCCGCCTCTTCGGCTTGCGCCAGCAGCGCCCGATGGTGGACCTGCTCCATACGGCAGTGCTCCTCGGCCCGGCGCAGCTGCTGCTCAAGCTGCGCGATCTGCTGCTCCAACTGCGCGATCCGTGCCGCCGCCCCGTCCCGCTCGCTGCCCATGGTCAGCGCAGCCTAGCCGGTACGCTCGGTACGGTCATCCCGCGCCAGGCCGATGTGACGCAACACCCGCGCCACCAGCGCCCCATCGAGGCCCAACCGCTGTTCGGCCAACCACAGCGGCCGATCGTTCGGCCAGAGGCGACGCAGCTTGACCCCATCCTTGGCGGTGGTGGCCACCGGCAAGGGGCCGCGGCAGAGCGCCGCCACCTCGGCCTGCCGGTAGCGGTGGTGGTCGGGAAAGGTGTGCCGTTCGGCCACCTCCACCCCGATGGCGGCCAGCGCCCGCGCCACCCGCTCCGGGCGAGCGATGCCGGTGACCAGCGCCACCCGCCGTGGCGGCTCCTGCTCCAGACCGGTCGCATCGCGCAGCCCGGCCAGCGGCGCCGCCCACGGAACACAGGGCACCCCCTCCGGCAGCCAGGGGAAGTCCGGCCTGGTGGTGGTGCCGCTGACCACCAGCAGATCGGCGCGCGCCAGCGCCGCGGGCGGCTCGCGCAGCGGACCCGCCGGCAGCAGCGCGCCGTTGCCCAGCCCGGCGGCGGGGATAAGCACGATCTCGCAACTACGCCCGGCCACCCGGCGCAGGAGGCGGTACTGCAGGCCGTCGTCGAGCAGCAGCAAATCGCCCTGCTGCGCCGCCAGCATCGCCCCGGCAACGCGATCGCGCCCGGCGACCACCGGTGCCGCCACAGCCTGGGCCATCATGCAGGCCTCATCGCCCGCCAACGCCGGATCGCTCGTTGCCGTCACCACCATCGGCTTCGTAAGCCGTCCGCCGTCGCCGCGGCAGAGGATCACCGGCCGCAGCCCGCGCGCGGTCAGCGCCCGGGCCAGGGCGAGCACGAACGGCGTCTTGCCGCTGCCGCCGACGGTGATGTTGCCCACCGAGATCAGCGGCAGCGGCGGATCCACCGCCCGGCGGTCACGGGCGGCCAGATGGCGCGCGCTCACCCAGCCGTAGGCGGCGGAAAGCGGCCCAAGCCACGCCGGCGGCGGGGCGGCGCGCCACCAGAGGCGCTCGACCCATGCGCTCAGGCGCGCGGCGGGATCCAGCGGTCGCACTGCGCGCGCACCCGGGCGAGCACATCGCCCTGCTGCGCCATCCAGCGGGCGGCATGGGCGTGCAGCCGCCGCAACCGATCGGGATGGCGCACCATCTCGACCAGCACATCGCCCAGCGCCTGCCGATCCTCGGCCACCACCGCGCCGCCGGCGGTGGCGAGCTGGCGCATGACGCTGCGGAAGTTCTGCACATACGGGCCGGTAATCACGCCACGACCGCAGACGGCCGCCTCCAGCGGGTTGTGGCCACCGCAGTCGGCGATGCTGCCGCCGACCACCACCAGATCGGCGATGGCGAACAGTCCGGCCAGCACCCCCATGGCGTCGACCACCATCACCGAACGACGCGCATCGACGGCCACCCCCTCGCTCCAGCGCACCGGCGGGAAGCCAAGCGTACGACAGCTCTCCGCCGCCTGGTCGAACCGCTCGGGATGGCGCGGCACGATCAGCAGCAGCAGATCGGGCGCGATCTCCAGCAACCGGGAGAGATGGCGCACCACCACCTCCTCCTCGCCCGCGTGGCTGCTGGCCAGCAGCAGGATCGGCCGCCGCCCGCCGGGATCGATCCGCCGACGGAGCGCCTCGGCATCGACCTCGGGCGGCGAAACGGCCAGCTTGAGGTTGCCCGTCTCCACCACCCGCTCCGCCTCGATGCCCAGCGCGCGCAGCCGCTCGGCGTCGATGGCGCTCTGGGCCAGAAAGAGGCGCACCGGCGCCAACCAGCGGCGCCAGAGCAGTGCGGTGGCGCGATAGCGGGGGAAGGAGCGGTCGGAGATGCGGGTGTTGACCCCCACCACCGGGATGCCGCGCCGGCGGCAGGAGGCGAGCATCCCCGGCCAGAACTCGGTCTCGACCAAGAGCAGCGCGCGCGGCGCAAGGTGGCCGATCATGCGGTCGATGCGGCCGGGGAGATCCCACGGCAGGTAGCTTGCCGTCACCCGACCGGCGGTGGCTTCGGGCGTACACAGCTCGCGCATCGCGCGGGTAAATCCGGTGCGGGTGACCACCGTCAGATGGACCTCTTCGCCGTCGGCGCAGAAGGAGCGGATCAGCGGCACCACCGAGCCGACCTCGCCCATCGAGCAGGCGTGCAGCCAGATGGCGCCGGGGCGAGGGTCGGGCAGATCGAGCGCCAGCTGCTGGCGCCACTTGACCGGCGCGCTCACACCTCCCCCTTCTCCGGCCAGCGACAGAGATCGCGGATGACGCAGCGGTCGCACTTCGGCCGGCGCGCGGTGCAGACATAGCGGCCGTGCAGGATCAGCCAGTGGTGGGCGCAACGCAGGTAACACTCGGGGATGACCCGCAGCAGCCCCCGCTCGACGGCGAGCGGTGTCTTGCCCCGAGCCAGCCCGATGCGGTTGCTGACGCGGAAGACGTGGGTGTCGACCGCCATCGTCGGCCGGTCGAAGAGAACGTTGAGCACCACGTTGGCCGTCTTGCGGCCCACACCGGGCAGGCTCATCAGCGCCGCCCGATCATCGGGAACGACGCCATCGAAGCGCTCGATCAACGCCACGCTGAGCGCGTGGATGTGGCGCGCCTTGTTGTTGTACAGCCCGATGGAGGCGATGAACGGTTTGATCCCCTCCACCCCGAGCCGGGCCATCTTCTCCGGGGTGTCGGCGACCGCGAACAGCGGTCCGGTCGCCTTGTTGACCGCCACATCGGTCGACTGCGCCGAGAGCACCACCGCCACCAGCAGGGTGAAGGGGTTGTGGTAGACCAGCTCGGTCTTCGGCTCGGGCCGCTCTTCGGCCAGGCGGTCGAACAGCGCGCGGACCGTGGCGGGATCCCACGGCTGCTCCCGCTCCCCGGAACGGATGGAGGAGTCGGCTACTCTCCCCCCTCCTCCGGCTCCGTGGTGAAGGCCAGCAGCGTCTTCTTGTGCACCAGCTTCCCCTTGGGGTTGACCACCTCTTCCAGCAGATGGATGCCGGCTTCGTCGATCGCCGTCACCCGGCCGCTGTATTTGCCCATGTAGTCTCCCACATGGATCGTATGTCCCTTGCCCTCGTTGTCTTCGACCATCGCCACCCGGGTGCCGTGGATGGTGTAGACCGCCACCAGCCGAAGCGTGGAGAGATCGAACGCCTCCAGCGGCTCTTTGGGCCGGGCAGCGCGGCGCTCGGCCATGCGGCGCTGCAGCATCTGCTCGTTGTGCCGTGCGACCAGATCGAGGTAGGAGGCGAAGGGATCGCGCAGATGCTCCAGATCGAACCTCGGCGCGGTGACCAGATGGCGCATGGCATCGGGCAGGCCACCGCCGCCCAGCAGCGGCGTGACGAACTTGCGCCTCCACTTGCGCTCGTTGCTGCGATACCAGCGCAACAGCGACTGAGCGTCGTCGTCGTGGGCGATGTTGAGCCCGGGATCGCTGAAGGCCAGTTTGGGCACCACCTGCCAGGCGCCATCGTCATCGCGATGGAGCAGCAGGCTGGAGAGTTTCACCTTGTTGCGATCGGCCTTCGGCCGCCGCTGCAGGGTGACGAACAGCCCCCAATCCTCGCGGATCCGGCCGGGGTCGAGCAGCTCCTCGTAGAGGTCGCGGCCGGCCATCAACTCGGCGCGTCGGGCCATCTCCAGCATCACCTTGTCCTTGAGCCGCTCCTCCGCCGGCACCACCAGCAGGCCGTGCAACCGCTGCTCGTCACCGCTGCGCAGCGCGTCGAGGAACGCGCCCGCGGCCGAACGGGCCAGCTGCAGCTCATGCAGCCGCTCCGCCACCAGATCGTCGGGCTTCTGCGTGGAGGGAACCGCCGCCCCGGCAAGAGCGGGCAACAACAGCCCCGCCAGCGCACCAACCCACACGTTCATCCTCCACCTCCCCGCCACACCACCCGGCGCCCGACCAGATCGAAGCCCTGCTCCATCATGCGGGCCAGGGTCTCCGGATAGATGCGGTGTTCCTGCTGCTGGATCCGCGCCCTGAGTCTTGTGGCATCGTCGTCGTCCGCCACCGGCACCGCCGCCTGGGCCAGAATCGGACCATTGTCGATCTGCTCGTCCACGAGATGGACGGTGCAACCGCTCACCTTCACCCCATAGCGCAACGCATCCTCCACCCCGTGTGCACCGGGAAAGGCCGGCAGCAGCGCCGGATGGATGTTGACGATGCGGTTGCGGAACCGGCGCACAAATCCTCCCGACAAGATGCGCATGTATCCCGCCAGCACCACCCAGTGGCAACCGGCGGCGGTGATCTCCTCGGCGCAGGCCACATCGTAGGCCGCCCGGTCTGGGTAGCCGGCCGGATCGAGGTGGAGCACCCGCGCCACGCCGGCGGTGCGCGCAATGGCCAGCGCACCGGCATCGGCGTGGTCGCTCAGCACCAGCGCCACACGAGCCGGACAGCGGCCGTCCGCGCAGGCTTCGAGGATCGCCTGCAGGTTGCTGCCCCGGCCGGAGGCCAGCACCGCCACCCGGCGCCTATCGTCCCCGCGTTCCGCCCGAGCGTTCACCGCTTGCGGTAGGTGCCGACCAGCACGGCCGCCGCCAGCACATGGCCGCGCATCGCCGCCTCCAGCGCCGCCTTCTCGGGATGATCGAGCATGAGCCTGGTATCGAGCGCGTAGAGCTTGAACCGATAACGGTGGCGCCCGATCGGCGGACAGGGACCGCCGTAGCCGGTACGATGCCAGCTGTTGCGCCCCGACGCCCCGCCGAGCTCCTCCGCCGTCGCCCCGGCGTCGATCCTGCGCAGCGTCGGCGGTAGATTGTAGAGCAGCCAGTGGACCCAGGTGACCCTGGGCGCACGCGGATCGGGTGCGTCGGGATCGTCGACGATCAGCACCAGGCTGCGGGCCGCGGGGGGAACCCCCGAGATGATCAGCGGCGGCGACCGGTCGGCCCCCTGACAGGTGTAGCGGACGGGAATCGCCCCTTGCGCGGCAAAGACAGGAGAGGTGATGGTCATGGCCGCAGCCGATTGCGCCGACAGCAGCAATCCGGCCGACAACAGACCGGCGCGAGTCACGCCTCTCCGCACAGCGCTCATCCGATCAGGGTCACCGCCCGATCATCGCGCGCATGGACCCGGCCGATACGGTAGACGCGCTCACCGGCGTCCGCCAGCACCGACTCGGTACGACCGGCATCCTCAGGCGCCACCACCAGCACGAATCCGATGCCCATGTTGAAGGTGCGGTAACGCTCGTCGAAGGGGACATCGGCCAGCGCCAACAGGTAGCGGAAGATCGGCGGAACCGGCCACGAAGCCGGGTCCACGGTGACGGCCAGACCATCGGGTAGGATCCGTTCCAGATTGTCGAAGATGCCGCCGCCGGTGATGTGGGCGCAACCGTGCGGTGTCACCCCCTCCCGACGCAGCGCGGCGAGCGCCGGCACGTAGAGGCGGGTCGGCGCCAGCAGCGCGTCGAGAACCGAGCCGCCATCATCCAGCAGGTCGCGCACCGGATCGGCGTCGCCGATCTCGAGCAGCTTGCGCACCAGCGAGAAGCCGTTGGCATGCACCCCGTCGGAGGCCAGCCCAAGCAGCAGATCTCCGTCGCCGATGCGCCCGCCGTCGACGATCCGCGACTTCTCGACCACACCAACGGCAAACCCGGCGACGTCGTATTCCCCATCGCCGTACATCCCGGGCATCTCGGCGGTCTCCCCGCCGATCAGGGCGCAACCACAGCGGCGGCAGGCTTCGGCGATCCCCTCCACCACGCCGGCCAGCGTGGCGCCATCCAGCCTGCCGGTGGCCAGATAATCGAGAAAAAAGAGCGGCTGCGCCCCTTGTGCGGCGAGATCGTTGAGACACATCGCCACCACGTCAATGCCGGCGACCTGCGGCCGGCCGTAACGCTGCAGCAACAAAAGCTTGGTGCCGACACCGTCGGTCGAAGCCGCCAGCACCGGCTGCTCCATCGATGAGAAGTCGGCCTGAAACAGCGCACCGAAGCCGCCGATTCCACCGAGGACCTCCGGCCTGGTGGTCGAGGCCACCGCCTGCTTGATCCGCCCGACGAAGGCGTTGCCGGCATCGATGTCGACCCCGGCATCGGCATAACGCAGCGTCCGGTCGGAGCCAGCGGTGGAATCAGACATGATCACACCACAAAAAGTCCTTCCGTGGACTTTTTGGCTTCACGGGAATCGAAGAGCGCCGTCTTCGATTCCCGTGCAAATCCATCGCTTGCTTACCCAAGCTCTTGATTTGCGCGTCCGTCCATGGCCGCGATGAAGGTTTCTGGTGAAACCATCAGACATCCAGGTTGCGCACCTTGAGCGCGTTCTCCTGAATGAAGTGACGGCGCGGCTCCACCGCATCGCCCATCAGGGTGGAGAAGGCCTCGTCCGCGGCCACCACATCCTCCAGCGACACCTTCAGCAGGATGCGCGCCTCGGGATCCATCGTCGTCTCCCACAACTGCTCGGGATCCATCTCCCCCAGCCCCTTGTAGCGCTGGATGGTCAATCCCTTGCGCCCCTCCTTCTCCACCAGGTCGGCGATATCGAAGTAGCCCTTCACCGGATGACTCCGCCCGCCGAAGGTCATCTCCGCCCCCTCTCCGACCAGCGACTGTGCGTTGGCGCAGAGCTTGACCGCCTCGGAGAACTCGGCGGTGGCGAGAAGATTCCGGTCGAGGCGGGAGATCTTCATCCGTCCGTGGTCCTTGCGCCGGAACTGGACCCACCATCCGCCGTTGTCGACATCTTCCATCAGATACCAGCGCAGCTCCTCATCGACCCGACTATCGGCGGAGAAGGCCGCATCCACCCGGGTCAGCCGCTCCCGCAGCCGTGCTTCGTCGCGCAGCATGCCGAGGTCGAAGCGGCCGGTCTCCACCAGCAGACGCAGCACCCGCAGGTCGATCCGCTGTGAGAGCCGTTCGAGCAGAAAACGGAGCCGATGCAGACTCTGCACCGCCGTCTTCAACCGCTCCCCACCGATCGGTGTCGCCCCCGCCTTCGGCCTGTAGGAGGCGTTGCGGATCCCCTCCTCGACCAGGAAATCGAACAGCTCGTCGTCGGAGGCGACATAGCGCACGCTCTTGCCGCGCGCCACCCGGTAGAGGGGCGGCTGGGCGATGTAGAGGTGGCCGCGCTCCACCACCTCCGGCATCTGCCGGTAGAAGAAGGTGAGCAGCAGGGTGAGGATGTGCGAGCCATCGACATCGGCGTCGGTCATGATGATGATCTTGTGGTAGCGCAGCTTGCTGATGTCGAAATCCTCCTTGCCGATGCCGGCGCCGAGCGCAGTGATGATGGTGCCGATCTCCTGGTTGCCGAGGATCTTGTCGAAACGGGCCCGCTCGACGTTGAGGATCTTCCCCTTGAGGGGGAGGATCGCCTGGAACTTGCGGTCGCGTCCCTGCTTGGCCGACCCGCCGGCGGAATCCCCCTCGACCAGGAAGAGCTCACACAACGCCGGATCCCGCTCCTGACAATCGGCCAGCTTTCCCGGAAGGTTGGAGATATCCAGCGCCCCCTTGCGCCGGGTGAGGTCGCGCGCCTTGCGCGCCGCGTCGCGGGCGACGGCCGCATCGATCGCCTTGCCGATGATCCGCTGCCCCTCTTTGGGATGCTCCTCCAGCCACTCGGAGAGCTTCTCCCCCACCACCGACTCGACCACCGAGCGCACCTCGCTGGAAACCAGCTTCTCCTTGGTCTGCGAGGAGAACTTGGGATCGGGAACCTTGACCGAGAGCACGGCGGTCAACCCCTCGCGGCAGTCGTCCCCGGTCAGGGAGACCTTGGAGCGCTTCAGCAGGTTGTGCTCCTGTGCGTAGTTGTTGATGCAGCGGGTCAACGCGCCGCGGAAGCCGGCCAGATGGGTGCCGCCGTCGCGCTGGGGGATGTTGTTGGTGAAGCAGAAGACATTCTCCTGGTAGGCGTCGGTCCACTGCATGGCTAGCTCGACCACCACGTCGTCACGCTCACCGTGGATGGAGATCACCTCGTCGTGCAGCGGTGTGCGGGTGCGGTTGAGGTGGGTGACGAATGCGGCGATTCCCCCCTCGTACTCGAAGACGACGCGGTTGTCGTTGCGCTCGTCGTAGACCTCGATCCGAACCCCGCTGTTGAGGAAGGAGAGCTCGCGCAGGCGGCTGGTCAGGATGTCGAAGGAGAAGTTGCGGTGGGAGAAGATCTCCAGGCTGGGGAGGAAACGGATCTCGGTGCCGGTGCTGCTGGCTTCGCCCACCACCCTCAGCGGCGCGACAGGCTCACCCCGGAGATACTTCTGGTAGTGGACCTTGCCATGGCGGTAGATGGTCAGCTTGAGCCACTCAGAGAGCGCGTTGACCACCGAGACGCCGACGCCGTGCAGCCCGCCGGAGACCTTGTAGGAGTTGTTGTCGAACTTGCCGCCGGCATGGAGCACGGTCATGATCACCTCGGCGGCGGAGACCCCCTCCTCCTCGTGGATGTTGACCGGAATGCCGCGGCCGTTGTCGCGCACGGTGACCGAATCATCGGAGTGGAGGATCACCTCGATCCGGTCGCAATAGCCGGCGAGCGCCTCGTCGATCGAGTTGTCCACCACCTCGAAGACCATGTGGTGCAGGCCGGTGCCGTCGTCGGTGTCGCCGATGTACATCCCCGGCCGCTTGCGCACCGCATCGAGCCCGCGCAGCACCTTGATGCTCTCGCTGCCATAGCCGTCGCCGCCGTCCCGCCGCTGTTCAATCCCCTCTTGACTCATCTTCGATCGCATCGCAGCGGATTCCTCCATCGACGTTGTCACGCTTCGGTCGTCACCCATCCGTTCCATCCTTCGTTCTGCACGCCTCCGCATCGAGGCGCAGTATCGACGCATCCTTCGGCAGCACGTCGGCGCAGAGCGCATCGTCCGGCGCGGTGAGCAGCACCTGACCGGGATAGGCGGCGAGCCGGTCGGTCAATCGGATGCGCCAGCTCCGGTCGAGCGCGGTGAAGCAGTCATCCAGCATCATGAGCGGCTGGATCCCGCGCTGCTCCGCGCGCAGCGCCGATTCGGCCAGACGCAGCGCCACCGCCGCCACCCGCTGCTGGCCATGGGAACCGCAGGTACGGACCTCCCGCCCCCCCCGCTGCAGGGCGATGGCGTCGCAATGCGGCCCCACTCTAAGTGGACGCGCCGCAGTTTCCAGCAGTTCCAGCCATGTTCCATCCTCGGGCGGAGCACTCTCGCGCAGCCGGACTACCAGCGGCGCACCGACCCACGCTTCGTCGGCCAGCAGCCGGTTGATCCGCGCCACCACCGCGGCACGCACCTCCATCCAGCGCCGACCCGCCCGCACCATCTGTACGTTCCACGCCGCCAGTCCTGCCCCCCCTCCCTGCTGCTGCCGCACCAGCCGGGAACGCTGCAGCAGCGCCCGATAGTAGTGGTGGTAGCATGGTGCCACCTGCGGCGCAACCGCCATCACCAGGCGGTCGAGCCACCGCCTGCGCGCACGTGGATCGCCATCGACCAGCGGATCGCCCTGAGGGGAGTCGGCCACCAGCGCCAGCTGCTCCTGCAGGTCGCTGCGCCGGGCGAGCGCCCGACCCTGCAGGGCGATCATCGTCCGGAGCCGGTCTCCCTCCACGGTGACGTGGAGCACGCCGAACCGCTGCCAATGTCCCCGCACCTGATAGCGCTGCGCCCCCCAACGGAGCAGATCACGCACCCTGCTCCGGCGGAAGGAGACGCCGCAGACCATCAGGTGGACCGCCTCCAGCAGGCTGCTTTTGCCGCTGCCGTTGGCACCGCAGATGAGGTTGATCCCCGGGGAGAACTCCTGCTCCAGTCGCCGGTGGCAGCGGAAATCGCGCAGCCGCAACCGGCGCAGCCACAGCGCCGGCAACACCCCGCCGGAACCCCCGACCGGGATCACCCCAGATTCAACGGCATAACGATGAACCGCTTCTCCACCCCCAACGTCTGTTCGGTGAAAAGCACGGGACTGCCGGCGTCGCTGAACTCCATCCGCAGTTGATCGGAGGAGGTGACCGAGAGGACGTCGCGCAGGTAGTTTCCGTTGAATCCCAACTGCACGGGATCCTCGCTGTACTGTACGGCAAGGAAATCGTCCACCTGCTCCTGCTCGCTGTTGGTCGCGCTCACCATCAGGGCGTTGGCCGAAAAGTGGAGCAGCACATCGTGGTTCATCCCGTCGGCCACCACCAGACAGCGGCGCAGCGCTCCGTCCGCCTCCTGTGTCGGCAGCATGATCCGCCGCGGCAAGGCATCGGGAAAGACCTCCTCGTAGAGCGGATACCGGGCGTTGATCAACCGGCTGGTCAGCATCACCTCCCCGACGGAGAAGGCAAGACGGTCCTGGCTGAAGAGGAGACGGACGGGTGCGTCGAAGTCGTCGCACAGCCGTTTGATCTCAAGTGCGGTACGCGCAGGGACGATCACCTGGAAGGGCCGCTCCACCTCCGGCGCGGCGGAGAGTGCGGTCTGACAGAAACTGAGCCGATGGATGTCGGTCGAGACGACGCGCAGACCGTGATCGGAAGAGATTTCGAACAGGATCCCGGTGAGGTAGGGGCGGGTTTCGTCACTGCTGACCGAAAACTGGGTGGAACGGATCATCTCGGAGAGCACCGCCGAGGAGAGCGATACCTCCAGACCGCCCTCGATGGCGGTGGGCGAAGGGAACTCGTCGGCGCTGATCGTATTCAACCGCAGACGCGAACGGCCGTGGCGCACCACCAGCCGGTTGCCCTCCATCATCAGCTCGAGCGCCTCCGCCGACGGCCACTCGCGAAGCAGATCGTGCAGCTTCTGCGCCCCCACCGAGGTGGCCCCCGGTTCCGTCACCTCCCCCTCCACGCCGATCTCGATCGCCATCTGTGCGTTGGTGGCCATCAACCGGATGCCCTCCTCGCTGGCCAACAGCAGGACGTTGGCCAGACACGGGTTGGTCACCCGCCGATCGACGACCTTGAGGCAGTGCGATACGGCATCCATCAATATACGGCGGTCGAGTCGAAGATGCATGATCGGATCGCAAAACACCCCTCCATGGATGTTTTGCCTGGGAGGGAATCGAAGAGCGCAGCCCTCCGTGGCCGCGGACGGAGCTATGGACTACTACCTACACCACTCTTGTATATGCAAAGAGAGATCGTAGCAGCAGGGAAGGGGGGCTGCTGTGGATCTGGTGCGGCTTTCCCCATGGATCCCGAGGGTTGGCTTCGATCGGTATCTGTGGAGAAGCGACCTCATCCCTGTGAATGGCAGGTGGGAAACGAGGGGGGGTGCGGAGTGGTACCCCGGCTGCGCCCTCCATTCCCGGATTCATCCACAGCCCTTCCAGAGGCATTTCGCAACAACTTCCTGCGGCGCCTGCCGCGGAGATCGATTCGGGCGCACCCGTCATTGCCCCTTGATCCTGGCCATGATGCGGTCGGTCTCCACCATGAAGTCGTGATCCTCCTTGCGCATGGTGGAGATCTTGCGCACCGCGTAGAGCACGGTGGTGTGGTCCCGCCCGCCGAAATGGTCGGCGATCTCCGGCAGGGAGAGGGTGGTCATCTCCTTGCAGATGAACATGGCGATCTGTCGGGGAAGCACGATGTTCTTGCGCCGGCTCTTTCCGCGCAGGTCCGAGGTGCGGATGTTGTAGAAGTCCGCCACCTGCTCCTGGATCTGTTCGACGGTCACCTTCCGGCTCTCGACGCTGAGCAGGTCGGGCAGCAGCGAGCGGGCCAGCGCCACGTCGATGGTCCGTTGGTGGAACGAGGAGAAGGCGGAGAGACGGGTGAGCGCCCCCTCCAGTTCGCGGACGTTGCTGGTGATCCTGCTGGCCAGAAGCTCGCACAGCTCATCGGAGATCTGGATGCCGGCCAGCTCCGCTTTGCTGTAGAGGATGGCGATGCGGGTCTCCATGTTCGGTGGCTGGACATCGGCCACCAGCCCCCAGTTGAAGCGCGACCTGAGCCGCTCCTCCAGGTGCCGGAGCGCACCGGGGGGCTGATCGGAGGTGAGCAGGATCTGTTTGTTGGCCTTGTGCAGCGTGTCGAAGGTGTGGAAGAACTCCTCCTGGGTGCTCTCCTTGCCGGCGATGAACTGGACGTCGTCGATGATCAGGACGTCCACCTCGCGGTAGCGGCGGCGGAACTCCTCGTTGCTCCGGGTACGGATGGCGAACAGCAGGCGGTTGGTGAAGAGCTCGCCGGAGAGGAAGGCGATGCGCGCCTTCGGGTCGCGTTCGTGGATGCGGTTGGCCACCGCGGTGATCAGGTGGGTCTTGCCCAGGCCCACCCCGCCGTAGATGTAGAGCGGGTTGTAGCGGCTGCCCGGATGGTCGGCGACGGCGATGCTGGCCGCGTGGCAGAACTCGTTGCTCGGGCCGACGATGAAGTTCTCGAACCGGAAGCGGGACTGCCACTGCGGCTGCATCTGCTGCTTCTCCGACCCCGACTCCACGGCGGGGCTCGGGATGGAGGAGGGGTCCACCCGGTAGTCGAGGCGGGTTCCGGCGGGGAAGTACTTCGGGATCAGCTGCTCGATGCGCTCGTGGAACTCCCGCTTGAAGCCGTCGAGGAAGAAACGGCTGGGGATGACGATGGTCAGCCGGCCGTCACGGTATTCGGTCGAGATGTTGCGCACCCAGGCGTCGAACTTCGATGGACTGGAGGTCCGCTCCAGCTCCCGTGAGAGCTCCTCCCACCCCTGATCACAGCAGAGACCGAGCGTCATGACTTGAATGCTATCCGATCGCTTCCCCGCCGCAACCCGACTCGGACGGGCGCTTCTTCGCCCCGATCGTCGAGCCGCCTCCGGAGGAAGTCTGGGGCTCGGGGTGGGGGAATCTTGCCGCGTTTCTGCTCCGACATCGACGGGACCGCTGCAGAAGTCGTGAGGGGAGTGTGTGTAACATCACATTGATATGAATCGTTTTATTCCGTTCGCTGCTCTCTGGACCCCGGTTGTGGCATGTATATTGCTTGCCCTGCATGGGCGCAGGAAAGAGTCCACCCGACGATGAAAGGAGCGCGAGCGATGAACAACGAACTGATGACCATGGTCAACAATCCCGAACAACATCTGTTCAACCAGATCCTCAGGCTGGCCGACTCCCTTCCGGATTCGTTGCAGCACCAGAAGCTGCTCGCCCAGGCGCTGGAGGCGGCCGCATCGATGCAGGAGCTGCTCAAGGAGCAGGCGGAGCAGATCCGGCGGCTCACCCGCCTCTCCACCTGCGATCCGCTCACCGGGATCATGAATCGGCGCGGTTTCGAGATCGAACTCGACCACGTGCTGGAGCGCGCCAGTCGCTACGGTGAGGAGGGGGCGTTGATCTACATCGATCTCGACCACTTCAAGCCGATCAACGATCGATTCGGCCACGCCGCCGGCGATGCCGTATTGCGCGAGGTGGCGCGGGTGCTGCGGCGCAGCGTGCGCGGAACCGACTACGTCGCCCGGCTGGGGGGGGACGAGTTCGTCGTCTTGCTGGTCAACACCACCCGCGAGCAGGCGGTGCGCCGTGCCGGGATCATTCGGGAGCAGCTCTCCGCGATGGAGATCGACTGGATGGGCCGGAAGTTGACCATCGGCGCCAGCATAGGCGTCCGTTTCTACGACCGCCACCACTGCGACCGCAGCCTGTTGGAGGAGGCCGATCAGGCGATGTACGAGGAGAAGGAGCGCCACCATCGGGAGATCGCCTCGCTCACCGGCTACCGCGCGCGCCGGCTCGAGGCGGTCGCAGGGGGGTGAGAGCCCGGTTCCCGATCACCCCTCCAGGGGCATGATCGGGATCACCCCCTCACGTTTCGGATCCGGCCGGTACCAGGCCTGGCCATAGAGGATTTCGAAGGTGGCGCGGATGCCACCTTCCTCTTCTGTGGGGTAGCTGGCGGAGAGCCGGCGCAACAGCCCTCTTCCGCCCAGGCCGCCGCCCCGATGACGGATGGCGGAAGAGGATGCCCCCATCGCCTTGAGTTCCCGCACCAGGGCGGTGACGTCGGGATAGGTGCGCGTGATGCGGTCGCTGTCGGTCACCACCGTTTCCACCGCCTGCCGCTGCAGCAGGTCGCCCAGTGCCATCACGTCGGGAAAGGAGAGGAGCGGCGCCGGTCGCCCCGGCGTGACAGCCGTGAACGCGGCGCGCAGCTCGGTGAGGGTCTCCCCCCCGAAGGTGGAGAAGAGCAGCAGTCCGCCCGGCGCCAACACCCTCCGCATCTCGCGCACCATCCGTTCCGGCCGGTCGATCCACTGCATGGTCAGGTTGGAGGCGACCAGGTCGAAGGACTCCCCGGCCAGCGGCAGTGCGGTGGCGTCGCCGCACAGGAAGCGGCGCTTCGGCCGCCACGGCATCCCTCTGCCCAGCGACCGGCGGCAGCGATTGATCATCTCCGGCACCAGATCGAGCGCGACCAGCTCCGCCTTGGGAAAGCGGCGGCGCAGAAGGCGGCCGAGGAAGCCGGTGCCGCAGCCGATGTCGAGCATGCGGCGGGGGGTGATGCGGGTGAAGTTGAGGTGGGCGTCGAGCCGGGCGGCCGCCTCGCGCTGTAGCGCGGCCACCGAGTCGTAGTCGGCAGCGGCCCGGGCGAAGGAGCGTGCCACCCGTCTGCGGTCGATGATGCCCTGCATGGGCCGGTAGCCTAGCGGCTGCGGCCTCTACCCTCTTCCCCGGTCTGCAACACCCCTTGGAGGGTGGTGAGGAGGCGATGGCGGGGGATGGCGCGATCGGGGTGCAATACCTTGACGTACACAGTGCCAAACCTACCATGCGCCGCTCTTTTTCGGCGGGGGATCCCCCTCCGCTGTTCTTCGCTTCTCAAGGATGACGACTTCTTGCGAGGTCGTCATCCGCGGTCAGGACGACCGCGCAAAACCGAAGGTTGCAGACGCAACCGACGGTTTTGTAAGGCAATCGAAGACCTTGCTCTTCGATTCCCGTCGAGCAAAACGTCCACGGACGGACTTTTTGCGCCAGATCAGCGATGAGTTTCACCTTCAAGCCCAGCAGGATCCGACGCGCGCGCAACCATGGGTTCCGTGCCCGTATGGCGACGCGCAGCGGCCGGGCCGTCATCCGGCGCCGCCGCGCCAAGGGGCGCAAACGGCTGAGCGCATAGATCGGGATTCGGGGTACGGGCGGTTTCCTGTCGGTTTCCGCCGGAATACCGGCTGCGCAGCGGGTCCGACTATGAGCGCATGCGTCGTGCCCGGCGGATCGTCCGCCATGGCCTGCGCCTCTGCTATCGAGCCAACGGGCGGGAACACGCCCGTCTGGGGCTGGCGGTATCGCGCAGATACGGCAACGCCGTGCAGCGCAACCGGCTCAAACGTTGTCTACGTTCCGCATTCCGGCAGCATCCGGTGCGGACGTACGGCCTCGATCTGCTGCTGATCCCGCAGGCGGAGGCGGCAGTTCTCTCCCGATCCGCCTTCCGGGCGGCCAATGCCCTCTTCGACCTGGTGGTACAGAGGGTGGCGCTGTGATGCGGTTGCGGGGAATGCCGCGTAGAGTTCTGCTCCTCTCGATCGCCTGCTACCGTCGTCTGGTCTCGCCGGTGATCCCGCCGCATTGCCGGTTTCATCCCACCTGTTCCCGCTATGCGGAGGAGGCGGTCGCCCGCCATGGTGTGCTGTACGGCGGGTGGTTGGCGCTGCGTCGGCTGTTGCGCTGTCATCCCTGGTCGGGGCACTCCGGATTCGATCCCGTCCCGACAGACCGGGAGGGGGAGTCCGGCCGGGTTCGTTCCGCCTGATCAGGGAAGCGGGCGGTGTCGCAGCCGTGTAGGATTCCGGCGCAACGACCCCGTCCATGGCCTTGTCGGCTCGGCTTCCTGGACAATCGAGGAGCGTGTCCGTTGATCGCCTTGCTGTGAAACGGCCGCTTGCATGCGCAGGCTTCCGGTTTGTGCCACCCTTCCCGGTTGCGAATGCCGGCTTCGTGCGGGGCCGTCATGGAGAGTGGAATCGCAAAAAGTCCGTCCGTGGACTTTTTGGCTTCACGGGAATCGAAGAGCGCCGTCTTCGATTCCCGTGCAAATCCCATCGCTTGCTTACGCAAGCTCTTGATTTGCGCGGCCCTCCGTGGTGGCCGCGATGATGGTTTCGTGCGAAATCATCATGGAGGATTTCGTTGGAACAGCGCAACATTCTTCTCGCTTTCTTGCTCTCGACGCTGGTGCTGATCGGCTGGCAGCTGTTCTTCACCGGTGCGCCGCAGAAGAAGGCTGCGCCTCCGGATCGGGCCGCAGGCAGCGCTGCGGAGGAGCACGGCGATGCCGCCGCCATGGTGGCGAAGGGGGAGGCGCGGCGACCTCCCTCCTCCCGCAGCAACGAAGCGGCTGCCGATCGTTCTGACTCCACCCCGGAGGAGCAGGGGGGGGTGCGCGATCCCGTCGCAATCGCCCGCATCCACAACGACGTGCTGGAGATCGCCGTCAACAGGCGCGGTACGTTGATCGATGCGCGGCTGAAGCGCTATCGCGAATCGGTCGACCCGGACGCCCCGTTGGTGCATGTGCTCTACACCTCGGAGAAGAAGGCGCAGTATGTCGGCAGTGGCATTGTAGGGCGGAGCGCCCCGGTCACTTTCCGGGTGGCGGAGCGCCACCCAGACCGGGTGGTGCTCACGGCCAGGTTGGAGAAGGGAAGGATCTGGCGGCGTACCCTCAGGCTGGCGCCGGGTAGCTACAGGTTGGAGGTCGAGGATCGGATCACAGGCGGTGCCGGCAGCAGGATCTATCTGCAGGCGGTCGAACGCTATCCGAACAAGAAGCTCAATACCTTCTACGAGCATGCCGGTCCGATCGGCCTGGTGGAGGGGAAGCTGCAGGAGCCCGACTACGACGAGCTCGACGAGAAGGGGGCGATCCTGCTGGGCGGCATCGGAGGTTGGACCGGGATCATGAGTCGGTACTTCCTCACCGCCATCTATGGTGATCAGCGAGGGGACTACCACTACTACTACAAGGGTGACGGCCGTGCCTATCAGGCGGGCATCATCCTGGAGTCGGACAAGGCGGGTAGAGATGCCCGCTTCCACACCAGCATCTTCATCGGGCCGAAGTCGCTCGCCCTGCTGAAGAGCTTCGGCGTCGGGCTGGAGCGGAGCGTCGACTACGGCCTCTTCGCCTTCATTGCCAAGCCGATGCATCAGTTCATGCTTTGGCTCTACGGCTTCGTTCACAACTTCGGGGTCTGCATCATCATCCTGGTGGTGTTGATCAAGATCATCTTCTATCTGCCGTCGCAGAAGTCCTATGCCTCGATGGCGGCGATGCGCAAGCTCCAGCCGGAGCTGAAGCGGCTGCAGGAGCGTTATGCCGACGACCGGCAGAAGCTGGGCGAGGAGATGATGAAGCTGTACAAGAAGCACAAGGTCAATCCGCTAGGCGGGTGCCTCCCCATCCTGATCCAGATTCCGGTCTTCTTCGCCCTCTACAAGGTGTTGCTGATGTCGATCGAGATGCGGCAGGCGCCGTTCGTCGGCTGGATCCAGGATCTCTCCGTGCACGATCCCTGGTTCATCCTGCCGGTGCTGATGGGGATTTCGATGCTGGTCCAGACGAAGCTCAACCCCCAGCCTCCCGATCCGATGCAGGCGAAGGTGATGCAGTTTCTGCCGGTCATCTTCACCGTCATGTTCCTCTTCTTCCCCGCCGGGTTGGTGCTCTACTGGCTGGTCAACAACGTCCTCTCCATCATCCAGCAACGGCTGGTGATGCGGCAGGTCGGCCTCTAGCCGGAGTATCGACGGGGAGACAGAGGCGGCCATCGTCGGCGCCGGCACCACCATCGCCGCCGTCGCCACGCCGCACGGCCGCGGCGGCATCGGTGTCGTCCGCCTCTCCGGACCCGAGGCTGCCGCCATCGCCGGCGCGGTGGGATCGGCGCCGCTCCTGCCGCGGCAGGCGCTGCTCAGCCGATGGTGTGACGGCACCGGCGCCACCATCGACCGCGGCATTCAGATCTACTTTCCCGCACCCGCCTCCTACACCGGTGAGGATGTGGTTGAGTTCCACGGCCATGGCAACCCGGTGGTGCTGCGCGCCCTGCTCGATCGGCTGCTGGAACTCGGTGCCCGCCCGGCTGGGCCGGGAGAGTTCACCCGCCGTGCCGTGTTCCATGGCAAGATGGATCTCACCCAGGCGGAGGCGGTGGCGGCGACCATCGACGCCGCCACCAGACGCGCCGCCATGGCGGCGCAGCGGCAGTTGGATGGCGCCTTCGGCCGGTTCATCGGGGATTGCATGGATCGGATCACCGCGCTGCTGGCCACGGTGGAGGCACAGATCGACTTTGTCGACGAAGATCTTCCCCGGTATGCCGGCGAGGCGCTGCGCAAGCAGGCGGAGGAGCTGTGCGGCCGTCTGCGGCGCAGCCTGGCCACCGCCCCTTTCGGCATGCGGCTCTTCTCCGGGGTGGAGATCGCCATCGTCGGTGCCCCCAACGTCGGAAAGTCGACCCTGCTCAACCGGCTTTCGGGGTGCGAACGGGCGATCGTCAGCGACCGTGCCGGCACCACACGCGATCTCTTGGAGGTCGATCTGGAGCTGGCCGGGATCCCGGTGCGGCTGGTGGATACCGCCGGGCTGCACGCCAGCGACGATCCGATCGAGCTGGAGGGGATGCGGCGGGCACGCGCTGCCGCAGAGCGGGCCGATCTGGTGTTGCTGGTGGTCGATGCCACCGACGGGGAGAGCCGAAACTGCGCCGTCGACGCCGACATCCGGGTGATGAACAAATGCGATCTGATCGATCCCGGTGAGGTGCCGCAAGGCTTTCTCCCCATCTGTGCGCGCTCGGGGGAGGGGGTGGAGCGGCTGCTGGAGGAGATCGTCGGCAGGATCGACGCGGCCGGATGCGCCACCGGGGAGGATGCCATGATCACTCGGCTCCGCCACCGGGAGGCGGTGGAGCGGGCGCTTCTGGCGGTGGAGCGGGGGATGGCGCTGCTCGACTCCGAGGAGATGCTCGATCTGGCGGCGGCGGAGTGGCGCTCCGCCTGGGCGGCGTTGGGGGAGATCGTGGGTATCGGAGATGTCGAGCGGATCCTCGACCGCATCTTCTCCACCTTCTGTATCGGCAAGTAATCCTCTGCCCGGAGCGGATGCATCCCGCCCATACGGACGGGATCAGGCGCTCTCCTCCCCCTCGTTCGAGGGTGCAGGGGTGTCGTCACAGCGTCGGAAACGGTGGACCCAGACCAATGCATCGGGATTCCACCCCATCGTCCGGTGGAGTGTGAGGATCATCTCCCGGTAGGCGGCCAGATCGGGAAACCCCTCGGCCCGAGCGTCGGCGTCGTCCATATCCCCCAGCCGCTGCCGCTCCAGCGCGGTGCAGACGAACGGAACGCCCTGCAGCGTGAAGCGTTCGCCCGGCCAGCCATAGACGCCGTCGCGCCGCTGTTCGGTCTTGCGTCCGGCGAGCGCCGCCGCAACCAGCCGTGGGTGGCGGATCAGCCGGTCGATGGAACAGGTTTTCTCGGGATGATCCTCCATCATGGGGTGGGATGCTACCGGCAATGTCGGTGGCAGCGGAAGGGGAGGATGCGCATCAACGACCAGGGCCGCCCTTGCGGACGGCCCTGTCGCTCTGTTCCGGCGTGGTCCCCGGTCGTCCTCCTCCGGGGGTGCGGTGGGTTCCGGTCAGACCGAGTAGTAGAGCTCCACCTCGTAGGGATGGGTGCGCAAGCGAAGCTGGTCCACCTCCTCCATCTTGAGCGAGATGTAGGCGTCGATCATGTCGTCGTCCATCACGCCCCCCGCCTTGAGGAACTCCCGATCGTCGGAGAGCGCATGGAGCGCCTCCTCGAGCGAACGGGCCACCGTCGGGATCCCTTTCTCTTCCTCCGGCGGCAGGTCGTAGAGGTTCTTCGTCGCCGCCTCACCCGGATCGATCTTGTTGGCGATGCCGTCCAGACCGGCCATCATCATGGCGGTGAAGGCGAGGTAGGGGTTGGCGGACGGGTCGGGGAAACGGACCTCGATGCGGCGCGCGGCGTCGGAGTTGACCACCGGGATTCGGATGGAGGCCGACCGGTTGCGGTTGGAGTAGGCCAGCATCACCGGCGCCTCGAACCCGGGAACCAGCCGCTTGTAGGAGTTGGTCGAGGCGTTGGTGAAGGCGTTGATCGCCTTGGCGTGCCGGATGATGCCGCCGATGTACCACAGCGCC
Organism: Zetaproteobacteria bacterium; assembly: GCA_003696765.1. Taxonomy (NCBI): domain Bacteria; kingdom Pseudomonadati; phylum Pseudomonadota; class Candidatius Mariprofundia; species Zetaproteobacteria bacterium. Next base: position 31,018 of record RFFX01000056.1, read on the forward strand.
TCCTGCGACAGGCCGGCGTACTTGTCGCCGGCGAAGAGGTTTTTGCCCTCCTTCCACAACGACTGGTGGGTATGCATGCCGGTGCCGTTGTCGTCGTAGACCGGCTTGGGCATGAAGGTGGCCGTCTTGCCGTGGGCGTCGGCGACGTTGTGCACCACATACTTGTACCACTGGGAGCGGTCGGCGGTTTCGATCAGCCCGCCGAAGCGGAAGTCGATCTCGCACTGGCCTGCGGTGGCCACCTCGTGGTGATGGCACTCCACCTCGATGCCGACATCCTGCATCACCAGCACCATGTCATTGCGCAGCTCCTGCAGCGAGTCGACCGGAGGAACGGGGAAATAGCCCCCCTTCACCCGCGGCCGGTGACCGCGGTTGATTCCCTCGAAGGTCTCGTTCGAGTTCCACGCCGCCTCCTCCGAGCCGATGCGGTAGCCGCATCCACCCATCTCGTTGTAGTGGGTGACCGAGTCGAAGACGAAGAACTCCAGCTCGGGGCCGAAGTAGGCGGCATCGGCGATGCCGGCGCTCCGGATGTATTTCATCGCCCGTTGCGCCACCTGGCGCGGACAGCGGTTGTAGTCCTGACCGGTCAGCGGGTCGATGATCTGGCCGATCAGCACCAGGGTGGAGGATTCGAAGAAGGGGTCGATCTGCGCGCTCTCCGGATCGGGGATGATGGCCATGTCCGAGTTGTTGATGTCGCACCAGCCGGCGATGGAGGAGCCGTCGAAGGGGAAGCCGTCTTCGAAGACATCCTCGGTCAGCACGCCGATGGGGAAGCTGACATGCTGCCATTTGCCCCGCGTATCGGTGAATCGCACGTCGACGAACTCGCACTCATGTTCCTTGATCAGCTCGAAAACCTTGTTGATCGCATCACTCATTGCCGTTGTCGGTTACCTCTCTTTCTTGTTGTTGGGGTCGATCTACCCTCTCGGTCGGGTCTCGTCCTGACGGCCGCAGCACCCCGAACGCATGCGGGGCGGTCGCCTCATGCAGGGGGCCGGCCGGGCAGTCGGCATTGCACTCAAACTCAATGACCGGCCATGTCCTCTTCGGGATAGGCGCTGATCTTGTGTACGGCCAGATCGGCGCCTTCGAACTCCTCCCGCTCGTCGAGACGGATGCCGATGGTAGCCTTGATCGCTCCGTAGACAACCAGTCCGCCAGAAATCGCGATGGCCACACCGATCAGCGTGCCGATCAGTTGGCTCATGAAGGCGACACCGCCGGCGCCGCCGAGGGCCGTGCCGCCGAAGATGCCGGCGGCAACCCCGCCCCAGGCGCCGCACAGGCCGTGCAGCGGAATGACGCCGAGCACATCGTCCAGCTTGAGGCGAAGCTGGACGAAGGTGAAGCCGTAGACGAAGCCGGCACCGGCCATGCCGCCGATGAACAGCGCGCCGATCGGATGGACCAGGTCCGAACCGGCGCAGATGGCCACCAGGCCGGCCAGTGCGCCGTTGTGGACGAAGCCGGGATCGTTTTTCCCCGCGACCAGCGCGGCGATCAGGCCGCCGACCATGGCCAGCAGCGAGTTGATCGCCACCAGCCCCGATGCGTCGCCGGCCTTACCGGCGCTCATCACGTTGAAGCCGAACCAGCCGACACAGAGGATCCACGATCCCAGTGCGAGGAAGGGAATGTTGGAGGGTAGGATCGCCGCCACCCGGCCATCGGCGGTATAGCGCCCCTTGCGCGCGCCGAGATGGATCACCGCCCCCAGCGCCATGAAGCCACCCATGGCGTGGACCACCACCGAGCCGGCGAAGTCGTGAAACTGCGCACCGAAGGAGGATTCGAGCCACGACTGGAAGCCCATGTTGCCGCCCCAGACCAACCCCTCGAAGAAGGGGTAGATCAGGCCGACCAGCAGCAGTGTGGCCAGCGTGTTGGGCCAGAAGCGTACCCGCTCGGTGATGCCGCCGGAGATGATCGCCGGAATCGCCGCGGCGAAGGTGAGCAGAAAGAAGAAGTGGACCAGCTCATAGCCGTTGCCCACGCCGTTGATGGTCAAAAGCTGCGGTACCGGGGCGAAGAAGCTGATGCCGTAGGCGACGGAGAAGCCGACGAAGAAGTAGGCGACGGTGGAGAAGCCGAAGTCGCTGATCACCCGCACCAGCGCATTGACCTGGTTCTTGCGCCGCACCGTGCCCACCTCAAGGAAGGCGAAGCCGGCGTGCATCGCCAGCACCATCGCCGCCCCCATGGTAAGGAAGAAGACATCCGTTCCAGCGCTGTTCATGGTCTATTCCTCACGAGCCCTGATCCGTGTACGAGTACGCAGTGTGTGGAATGCGCGCACGACTGCAAGTTCTGTGCTACCCAACGTCGGCACGTGCGGATAAGTATTCATCGATGGTTCTCCTTGGTTGAATTCGTCGTTCTGATCACAATGCCGCGGCATCTTCTTCTCCGGTGCGAATGCGCACGACGCGCTCGATTGGTGTGACGAAGATCTTGCCGTCGCCCACCTTGCCGGTGCGGGCGCTCTCGGTGATGGCGGCGACTGCTTCGTCGACCTGTGCGTCCTCGACCACAATGGTCAGCGTTGCCTTGGGGACGAAGTCGACCTGATATTCCGCCCCGCGATAGAGTTCGCTGTGTCCCTTTTGTCGGCCGTGGCCGCGCACCTCGGTCACGGTCATGCCGCTGATCTCGACCTTCTCCAGGGCTTCCTTGACCTCATCGAGCTTGAATGGCTTGATAATTGCTGTAATTTGTTTCATTTTTGATTGAATCGCAAAAAGTCCGTCCATGGACTTTTGCTTGACGGCGATCGAAAAACGCGTTTTTCGATCGCCTTACAAAACCGTCGCTTGCTGACGCAAGCTCCTGTTTTGCGCGGCCGTCCTGGCCGCGAACGCCGGCTTCTTGCGAAACCATCCTTTTCTCCCCTTAGAAGCTGTAGGTCATCTCGAAGGCGTAGGCCTTGGTGTTGAAGTTGGCGGCAAAGCCGTCCGGGGTCGCCGTGGCCATGGTGTTGTTGACCGTGCGGTACTCACCCAGCGCGCCGAAGCCCTCGCCCAGGGTGGTGGTCACTGCCACGGTGTTGGAGGTCGCCTTGCCTGCCTTGGTGGTGTCGTTGTCCCAGGTGCCGAAGCGGTAGGTGGCGCCGAGCATGTCGGTAAAGTCGTAGTGGGCGGTGATGAAGTAGCCGCCGGACTTGGTGGTCGTGGTCGCAGTGGCGGCGGTCTTGACCTGATTGTACTCCGCGCCGATGGTCAGGTGGTCGATCGCGTTGTAGCTGAAGTCGATATCCAGTGTGCGGGTGGCGGCCAGCCCCGGATTGCCCTGACGCAGGTATGAGATGCCGAGGTTGACCCCATCCATCGGGGTGATGCCGATGCGGCCGCCGCCGGCGCGGATGCCGCTGGTGCTGACCCCGTTGCTGTCCACCTTGTTGGAGTAGTAGAGCACGGCGTCGACCATCCCCAGCTTGCCGGCGATCGACGCGCCGGTCAGGTTGGTCGGCAGGCCGTCATGGAACACCATGGCGTGGCTGAACTGGTACATGTCCGGCGCGTCGAGCAGCTCCCAGCCGATCGGGGCGTTGAACTTGCCGAAGGTAAAGGTGATGCCTTCATCGAGCACGCCGTTGAAGGTGTAGTGGACGAAGCCCTGCTCGAACAGGCTGTTCTGCTGCACGGTTCCGCCGGCGGAGGGGAAGCCGTTGAGGTCGAAACGAAAACCGACATTGACCTTGTGGTAGGCGACATCGAGCTCGACCTGATCGAGGCCGAAGCCGCTGGATACCGCGGCGGCGTTGCTGTTCTGGCCGCTGTAGGAGCTATCGACAAAGCCGCTGATGTCGAGGTTGTCCAACTTGTCGGAGAGCGAGCCGGCCAGCGCCGGGCTGCCGCCCAGACTGATGCCGGCGGCGAGCAGCAGCGCGGCTGCCGAGGCTTGTGTTGTGATGGGGTTTTGCGTTGTCATCTGTTGTACTCCCTGGGTTGTTCCGCCCCGGCATTCGGGGCGATGGGGCACAAACCCAATGAAGCACAATGCGCGCCATTATGGCCGTTGCGCGATAACTTTATGATATTATGAGGTTTTCTCTTCTATAGCCGGCGATGATTCGCCCTGCTGTGCCCATATTGAGATCAGATCTCGCGCCATATGATCATATTTTGAGCATATGGGCTTGAGGATCTGGAAGCCGCGGTCTCCTTGAGTCTTCTCGCCTACTCCGTTGCGCCCTGTGCAGAGAGCCACCGCTCGGCATCGAGCGCCGCCTTGCACCCTTCCCCGGCCGAGGTGACCGCCTGCCGGTAGACCGGGTCGGCCACATCGCCGGCGGCGAAGACCCCCTCGATCGAGGTGTGGGTGCTCTTGCCACGGGTGATCAGGTAGCCGGCGTCGTCGGTCTCCAGCTGTCCGTCGAGGAAATCGGTGTTCGGCTTGTGGCCGATGGCGATGAAGACTCCATGCACCTTCAGCTCCCGGTCGGGCTCCCCCTTCGTCGAGGCCAGCCGGATGCCGGTGACACCGGAATCGTCCCCCAGGATCTCGTCGACCACGCGGTTCCACGCCACCTCGACGTTCTCCAGCGCCAGCAACCGCTCCTGCATGATCTTTTCCGCGCGCAGCGCATCGCGGCGGTGGACCAGCGTCACCTTGCTGCAGATGTTGGCCAGGTAGATCGCCTCCTCCACCGCCGTGTCCCCCCCGCCGACCACGGCGACCTCCTTGCCGCGGTAGAAGAATCCATCACATGTGGCGCAGGCGGAGACCCCGCGCCCGGCGAACTTCTGCTCCGACGGCAGGCCGAGGTATTTGGCCGATGCACCGGTGGCGATGATCAGGGCGTCGCACAGATATTCGCCGTCGTCCCCGATCAGGTGGAAGGGACGGCGGGAGAGGTCGACACGGTGGATATGGTCCGGGACGATCCTGGTACCGAAGCGCGCGGCGTGGGCCTCCATCAGTTCCATCAGCTCCGGGCCCTGGACGCCATCCTTGAAACCGGGGTAGTTGTCGACATCGGTGGTGGTGGTCAGCTGCCCTCCGGGCTGGTCGCCCTGGATCAGCAACGGCTTGAGGTTGGCCCGGGCGGCGTAGATGGCCGCGCTGTAGCCGGCCGGACCGGAGCCGAGAACGATCAGACGGTGGTGCGGGATGGATGACATGGGGTTCTCCTTTGTCTGCGATGCGGGAGCGAATCAGCCGCCGGCGAGATTGCGTCGTTTGCGCAGGCCGAGCTCCTGCCACTGCCGCTCGGAGACCTCGGCGGGTGCGGAACACATCAGATCGGCGGCGCGTTGGGTCTTGGGGAAGGCGATCACATCCCGGATCGACTCCGCCCCGCTCATCAGCGCCACCACCCGGTCCAGACCGAAGGCGAGGCCGCCGTGCGGTGGCGCGCCGTAGCGCAGCGCATTGATCAGGAAGCCGAACTTCTCCTCGGCCTCTTCGTCGCCGATTCCCAACGCGGCAAACACGCGCCGCTGCACGGTCGGATCGTGGATGCGGATCGATCCCCCTCCGATCTCGGTGCCGTTCCATACCAGATCGTAGGCCAGGGAGCGTACCTCCAGCGGCGTCGACTCCAGCTTCTCCAGGTCGGACGCTGCCGGCGCGGTGAAGGGATGGTGCAACGCCTGCAGCCGCTTCTCATCGGCGTTCCAGGCAAACATCGGAAAATCGACCACCCAGACGAAGCGGTTCTCCTCCGGGTCGATCAGGCCGAGGTCATGCCCCAGCTTGACCCTAAGATGGCCCAGCGCGTCGTTGACCACCTTCTTCTCCCCCGCGCCGAAGAAGAGCAGATCGCCGTTTTGGGCCCCGCAGCGCTCCAGCAGTCGACGCAGCGTCTCCTCGGGCAGGAACTTGACGATCGGTGACTGCAGCCCGCCGGGGATGTTCGTGGCATCGTTCACCTTGATCCACGCCAGCCCACGCGCGCCGTAGACGGCGACAAAGTCGGTCAGGTCGTCGATCTGCTTGCGGGTGAGGCGGGAGCCGCCGTCGGCCACGCGCATCACCTTGACCAGACCTCCGCGCTCGGCCGGATCGCGGAACACCTTGAACTCCACCTCGCGCATCAGGTCGGTGATCTCGACATGCTCCATGCCGAACCGGAGATCGGGCGCATCCAGCCCGTATCGGGCCAGCGCCTCGTCGTAGGAAATGCGCGCGAAGGGGGGCTGGATCTCTGTGCCTGTGCCGGCCTCGAACATGGCGGCGATCAACCCCTCGGCGGTCTCCATCACCTCCTCCCGGTCGACGAACGACATCTCGAGGTCGATCTGGGTGAACTCCGGCTGGCGGTCGGCGCGCAGATCCTCGTCGCGGAAACAGCGAGCGACTTGGTAGTAGCGATCCAGCCCGGCGATCATCAACAGCTGTTTGAAGATCTGCGGGCTTTGCGGCAGGGCGTAGAAGGTGCCCGGATAGATGCGTGACGGCACCAGATAGTCGCGCGCCCCCTCGGGGGTCGATTTGTTGAGGATCGGGGTGTCGATATCGAGGAATCCCAGTGCGTCCAGATAGTTGCGCGCCGCTCGGATCACCCGGTGGCGCAAGATCATCCGCTGCTGCATCACCGGACGACGCAGATCGAGGTAGCGATACTCCAGCCGGTGCTGTTCTCCGGTTGGGCAGTCGTCCTCGATGGGGAACGGTGGGGTATCGGCGCGGTTGAGCAGGGTGATGCGGGTCGCCTTCACCTCGACCCGCCCCGTCGCCATCTTGGGGTTGACCGTCTCTTCGCTGCGGGCGAGCACACGGCCGACCACCTCGATCACATCCTGTTGGCGCAGCCGATGGCCGAGCTGATGCGCCTCGGGGGTGTCGGGGTGGGCCACCACCTGTACCACACCGAAGCGGTCGCGCACATCGAGGAAGACCACCCCACCGTGGTCGCGGTTGGTCTGTACCCACCCGCAAAGGCGGACCTCGTCGCCGATGTGGGCTTCTCGGAAATCACCGCAATGGGTGCGTGGAATCATGGGGCGGTCGCTCCTGGATGGGGTCTCGTTCGGCGGGTGGAGGGGGTGCCGCGCCCGAAGCCGGCCGGCGCGGAGGGGCGCGCAGCATAGCGGGCGGCCGCCGTAGCGGCAAAAGGGGATTCGGCAAAAGGGGATTCGACAAAAGGGGATTCGATTGACACCACCGGTGAAACCAGAACACTTCGCCCGGGTCGGCTGCCGCCCGGCGGAGCGCGAAGCGGTCGGCTGCCGATCTCTCCGGGCCGATAGCTCAGTTGGTAGAGCAGCAGACTTTTAATCTGCGGGTCGCGCGTTCGAGCCGCGCTCGGCTCACCATCTTCGATGCGATCGCAACACGTCCGTCCATGGACGTGTTGGCTTGACGGGGATCGGAGCGCGCACTCTTCAATCCCCTCACGAAACCGTCGCTTGCATGTGCAAGCTCCCGCGTTGCGCGGCACGCCGCCGCGATGTCGGATTCATGCGAAGCCGATATGGTTCCATGATCTGCAAACACGGCGGGGAGGCCGGATGGCCTCCCCGTCGATCCCATCCGAGGGCGGAACGCTAGAAGCGGTAGGCGCCGGTCACCGTCACGCCCCACAATCTGGCCTTGGCATTCGTACCGAAGGCGGAGCCCAGCTTCACATCGGTCCAGTACTGCATCCACTCCGCGCCCAGCGTCAACCTCTCCTGGAGGTAGGACTCCGCGCCCACGCCGAAGCTGAAGCCGCTCTTGCTCTTGCTCTGGTTCCCTACCTTGAAGTTGACCGTGGTGCCACCGAGCATGGCGTAGAACTTCCAATCGGGCGTGGTCGGGAACTGCACCTTGCCCAGATAGGAGAACAACGAGCTGGCCTGCAGCTTGGTATTGTTTTGCGTGCCCGACGCCGTCCCTCCGATGCGGAGTTCCACGCCCAGATAGTCGCCGATATCCGTCCCCAGCTTACCGTAGCCGCCGAAGACGTTCTTCTTCAGGTTGCTGGTGCTGCTTTTGAACTCCAGACCGAACAGACCCACGCCGACGCCGGCGTAGGGGCGAATATCGTAGTCATGGTCCGCGTCGACGCGCACATCGTGGTCGCCGTCCATATCCTGCGCCATCGCGCCTGCCAC
>RFFX01000057.1 GCA_003696765.1 Zetaproteobacteria bacterium
CCGGAGGCGGTGCATCGGGCGATGGCCGCGGCCGACCTCTTCGTCCTGCCCAGCCGCAGCGAGCCCTACGGCATCGTGCTGCTGGAGGCGATGGCCCACGGTCTGCCGGTGGTGGCCAGCCGGGTCGGTGGCATCCCCGAGGTGGTGCCGCCGGAGGGGGACTACCGGCTGGTTCCGCCCGAGGATCCCGCCGCGCTGGCCGAGGCCGTGGCCGGAATGCTCGATGCGGAAGGCGGCGCCTCCGAGCGGAACCGGCGGCACGCCATGCGCTTCGTCTGGGGGCGGCATGTCGCCCGCTTCGAGGCGATCTACCGGGCGCTGTTGGCGGGTGATTCCCGATCGCATCGCAACACCTCCGTCCGTGGACCGTTTGCTTGACGGCGATCGAGGCGCGCGCTTCGATTCCCGATCGAATCGCAAAACGTCCGCCCATGGCTGTTTGTTTGACGGGGGTCGAACGCGCTCATCGCCCCCCCTTCCACAAACCGACGTTTGCGTGCGCAAGCTCCGATTTTGCGCGGCACACCGACGCCGCGATGCCGGGATCTTGCGAAGCCGTCATTCCCGAGGCGACGGGGGCGTGGCACAAGGAGGTATCGTGCAGCACCATCTTGCCTGGCTCTTCCCCGGTCAGGGGTCGCAGACGGCGGGCATGGCCCGCGAGTTGGCCGACGATGCGCCGGAGGTGGCGCGGCTCTTCGCGCAGGCCTCCGACCTGCTCGGCTACGATCTGGCCGCGCTGATCGCCGATGATGGCGACGGGCGGCTCCACCGGACCGAGTACACTCAGCCGGCGCTGCTGGTCGCCTCCTGCGCCATGGTGCGCTGGTGGCGGCTGCACGGCGGCCCCGAGCCGGCCCATGTCGCCGGCCACAGCCTGGGAGAGTATTCGGCGCTGGTCGCCGCCGGGGCGATCGAGTTCGCCGACGCCGTGCGGCTGGTGGCGCTGCGCGGGCGGGCGATGGCCCGCTGCGGCGGGGAGGAGGGCTGCATGGCGGCGATCCTCGGGCTGGAGGATGCGCAGGTGGAGCGGCTCTGCATTCAGGCCTCCGATGGGAATCCGGCGGTGTGGCCGGCCAACCTCAACTGTCCCGGGCAGGTGGTGGTGGCCGGACGGGCGGCGGCGGTGGCCCGGGTGGTGGAGCAGGCCCGCGCCGCCGGCGCCCGGCGGGCGGTGGTGCTCAAGGTGAGCGCACCCTCGCACACCCCGCTGATGGCCGATGCCGCCGCCGAGCTGGCCGAGGCGTTGGAGTCGATCCCGCTGCGCGATCCCGACCGTACGCTGTGGAGCAACGCCACCGCCGGACCGGTGGCCGATGCGCCGGCGGTGCGCCGCGCCCTGGTGGCTCAGCTGACCAGCCCGGTGCGCTGGAGCGCGCTGGTTTCGGCCATGGCCGGCCGTGGGGTGCGGCAAGCGGTGGAGATGGGGCCGGGCAAGGTGTTGATGGGGCTGGTACGGCGGATCGACCGGCGCATCGAGGTGATGACCGGGGATACGGTCGGCGCGATGGGCGCCAATCTGGACAAGGCAGGAGGGAGGCAATGAGCAGACCGGTGGCGATCGTGACCGGGGCGAGCCGCGGCATCGGCCGGGCCATCGCCGAGCGGCTGGCCGCGGACGGCATGGATCTGGCGATCTGTGGCACACGGCGGGAGACCATTGTGGCGGCGGCGGAGGAGATTGCCGCCAGCCGGGGCGTCGAGGTGCGCGGGTTGGCGGTCGATGTCGCCGATGCCGGGCAGGTGCAGGCGTTCGTGCGCGACACCGTCCAGGCCTTCGGCCGGGTCGACGTGCTGGTCAACAACGCCGGCATCACCCGCGACGGGCTGGCGCTGCGCCTCAAGCCGGAGCAGTGGCGGCAGGTGCTGCAGACCAATCTCGATGCGGTCTTCTTCGCCACGCAGGCGGTGCTCAAGCCGATGATGAAGGCGAGGGGCGGACGCATCATCAACATCTCTTCGGTGGTGGCGGCGATGGGCAACGTCGGTCAGGCCAACTACTGCGCCAGCAAGGGTGGCGTGGAGGCGCTGACCCGCTCGCTGGCCCGTGAGGTGGCCGGGCGCAACATCACGGTCAACGCCGTGGCGCCGGGCTTCATCCGCACCGACATGACCGACCGGCTCGATGCGAAGCAGCGGGCGGCGATCGACAGCCGGATCCCCGCCGGCCGCATGGGTACGCCCGAGGAGATCGCCGCCGCCGTCTCCTTCCTCGCCGGGCCGGATGCCGCCTACATCACCGGCCAGGTGCTGCAGGTCAACGGCGGGCTCTACATGTGACCGAACCCCCCGATCTGCGGGTTCGCTTCGCCGGACTTACGCTGCGGACGCCGCTGGTGCTGCTCTCCGGCTGCGTCGGTTTCGGCGAGGAGTATCCGCGTGTTGCGGGCTTCTCCCACCGCGACGTCGGCGCGGTGATCCTCAAGGGGACGACGCTGGAGCCGAGGGATGGCAATGCGCCGCACCGGCTCTATGAGACCCCGTCGGGGCTGCTCAACGCCATCGGATTGCAGAATCCCGGCGCCCGCGTCGTGGTCGAGCAGATCCTGCCGCGGCTGCCGTGGCAGGAGACCCACTTCTGGGCCAACGCCAACGGCACCAGCCCCGAGGAGTACGCCGAGGTGGCGCGCATCTTCGACGATTCGCCGGTGTCGGCGATCGAGATCAACATCTCCTGCCCCAATGTCAAGGCCGGCGGCGTCCATTTCGGCAACGATCCGGCGATGGCCGCGCGGGTGGTGGCGGCGATGCGCAAGGCGACCGGCAAGCCCCTGATCACCAAGCTCTCGCCCAACAACGCCGACATCGCCGAGGTGGCGCGCTGCGTGATCGAGGCGGGCAGCGACGGGCTGTCGGTGATCAATACGCTGGTCGGCATGGCGGTCGACCGCGAGCGGCGCCGGCCGGTGCTGGCCAACGTCTCCGGCGGCCTCTCCGGCCCGGCGATCAAGCCGGTGGCGCTGTGGAAGGTCCATCAGGTGCGGCAGGTGGCCGCGCGCCACCACATCCCGATCCTTGGTCAGGGCGGGGTGACGAAGGCGGAGGATGCGATCGACTTCGCCATCGTCGGCAGCGACGCCGTCGGTGTCGGCACCGGCCTCTTCTACGATCCGCTGCTCTGCCCCAAACTGCTCGACGGCATGCGCGCCTATCTGCAGCGGCACGGCCTTGCCCGCTGGTCGGAGCTGGTCGGCACGCTGGGGCCGGCGGGTGAGGCCGGCGCCTAGCACAGACGCTTGCCTTCCCCCCGGCGGCGGGCCGGGGGTGGTCCGTATCGCCCACATCATCACCCGCCTGGATCGCGGCGGCTCGGCGGTCAACACGCTGATCACCGCCGCCGGGCAGGCGCGGGCGGGCCATGCGGTGCTGCTGCTCTGCGGCCCGGCTGACGATTCGGCGATGGGTGCGGCCGAGCAGGCGGCGCTGGCCCGCGACCTCGATGCGTTTCGTGCCGCCGGCGGGCGGCTGGAGCGGGTCGCCGCGCTCCGGCGGGAGATCGGTCTGCACGATGCGGTCGGCTGGTGGGCGATTCGCCGCCGGTTGCGCCGTTTTGCCCCGCAGGTGGTGCACACCCATACATCCAAGGGCGGCGTGCTCGGTCGGCTCGCCGCGCTCGGCCTCGGCGCCCGGGTGGTGCACACCCCGCACGGCCACATCTTCCACGGCTACTTCTCCCCCGCCAAAACCGCGCTGTTTATCGCCATCGAGCGGCTGCTGGCCCATGCTTGCGACACCCTGATCGCCCTCACCGTCGCCGAGCGGGACGACCACCTGGCGCGGGCCATCGGCCGACCGGAACAGTGGCGGGTGGTGCCCAGCGGCGTGGATGTCGCCGCGATCGCCGCGCGGGTGGAGCGGCTGCGCGCCGGGCGGGGGAAGCGGCGCTGGCAGGCGGTATCGGTCGGGCGGCTGGAGCCGGTCAAGGGGATGGATCGGCTGCTGCGCGCCTGGGCGGAGGTGGCGCGGCGCAAGCCCCATGCCCGGCTGGCCATCGTCGGCGATGGGCGGGAGCGCGCGGCGCTGGAGGCGCTGGCCTGCAGCCTTGCGCTGGGGGAGGCGGTCCACTTCGCCGGTTGGGACGATCCGCTGCCCTGGCTGGCCGATGCCGAGCGCTTCGTGCTGCTGTCGCGCAACGAGGGGATGGGGCGGGCGGTGGTCGAGGCGATGGCGGCTGGGCTTCCCTGCATCGTCTCCGATGTCTGCGGTCTGGCCGAGCTGGTCGACGACACGGTGGGGGCGGTGGTCGACGGTGACGACCCCCCGGCGGTGGCGCGGGCGCTGCTTGCCGGCTACGATTGCCAGACCGCGCTGGCCCGGCGGGCACGGCGCTACTCCGTCGAGGCGATGATGGAAGGGGTGTGGCGCGCCTATGCGATCGATTAGCCTGATGCTCGTGCTGCTGCTCGGTGCGGCGGTTCCGGCCCATGCCGGGAACGGCAAGGCGTCGCGCGCAGAGGTGCTCGATCGGCTCAACGCGGTGATCGAGGAGCTGGAGGCGGCCGACGAGGCGCTGCGCCCCAAGCCGAAGCCCAAACCGAAGCAGAAGGTCAAGAAGGTTGCGCACACGCTGCGCGAGCGGGTGCGCGATGCGGTGCTCAAGCTGCCGCGGCCGCTGCGCACGGTGATCGATGTGCGCAGCACTCACTCCGACGGCAAGCACAGCTTCGCCCAGCTCTACCAGATGGCGCATGCGCGCGGGGTGGAGGTGCTCGCCTTCACCGAGCACGACCGCACGGCGGTGCGTTACGGCATCGATCCGGTGGCCGGAATCCTCGGCTACACCTACGAGCGGCCGTCGCTCTACACCACCGGTGTAGAGAAGTTTTTTCGAGATCTCAATGAGATACGCCTTGCCCATCCGCGGATGATCTTCCTTGCCGGCACCGAGTCGACCCCGGGCTACCACTGGACGGGGATCCCCTTCCGGGGTGATTTCGTGCTGCACGGCTCGGACAAGCACATCATCGCGCTCGGGGTGGAGCGTCCGCGCCAGGTCGAGGCGTTGCCCAGCTACCGCCTGAGCCACATGCACAGCAGCCTCAAGCTCTCCGTCGTCTTCTGGACGGTGTCGGTCTTCCTGCTGATGCTCTTCCTCCTCTACCGGCGGCGGCGCGCCGTCGCCCTGCTGCTCTTCGCCTCGTTCGTCGCCTTCATGGCCACCTGGCTGATGCAGTTGCGCCACGAGAAGGATGCCGATCTCGACTTCCTTCAGACGGCGCGCAAGGAGAAGCTCTTCACCATCTGGGCCCATCCGGGCACCCGGTCGGGGATGCGCACCGAGGCGCTGGGGGTGAAGGTGGAGACCGAGCCCTACAGCGACAAGGTCTTCGACGGTCCCCATGCCGACGCCTTCGCCGCCCTCTACGGCGATAGCGACCACAACTGCAGCGTCGGCGGCCCGTGGGATCGCTACCTGCAGAAGTACCTGCGCGGAGAGAAGAAACGGCCGCTGTGGGCGGTGGCCGCCGGCGACTTCCACTACCAGGGGGGCTTCGGCCTCTACCTCGGGGACTATCCGATGGATGTCTGGGTGCGTGAGCACTCCCCCGCCGGGGTGTTGATGGCGCTGCAGGAGGGGCATGCCGTCGCCTGGCAGCAGACCAAGGGGGCGGCGATCCGGGTGCGGGCGCTCGGCGTGTCGGATGGTCGGGGCAAGGTGGCGCTGCCCGGTGATTCGATCCAGGGGCCGGGGCCCTTCTTCCTGGTGGTGGCGCTCGCCCCGGTGGCCGAGGCGGAGGTGGGGCGCAACCCCGAATCGCTGGTGGCGCAGGTGGTGGCCGACGGCCTGGCCATCGATGCGCCGTCGCTGCCGGTGGGATCCGGCAAGTCGGTGGCGATTCCGCTCGATCTGAAGGGTGGGGATCATGTGGTGCGGCTGCGCATCCCGGAACAGGGGGGGATCCGGATGGAGGCCAACCCCTTCTTCATCCGCGTCAAGGGGGGGAAGCGCTGAGCCGGCTGGTCGCCATCCATCAGCCCAACTACCTGCCGTGGCCCGGCTTCTTCCACAAGTGGATGGTCGCCGATGCCTTCGTCATCCTCGATACGGTGCAGTACCACAAGAACGAGTGGCAGAACCGCAATCGCATCAAGGGCGCCAACGGCGTGCAGTGGCTGACCGTGCCGGTCCACTACCGCTTCGGCCAGCGTATCCACGAGGTGGAGATCGCAGGGCAGCGGTGGGCGCGCAAGCAGATCGCATCGATCCGCCAGAGCTACGCCCGCGCCCCCTTCTTCGGCGACTACTGGCCGCCGCTGGAGCGGCTGTTGGCCCGGGCGGCGGACGAGGGATGGCGCCTTAGCCGGCTCAACATCGCCGTGATCCGGCTGCTCGGCAGTCAGCTGGGCTGCACCGCGCCGCTTGCCGTCGCCTCGGAGATGGATGCCGCCCCCGAGGAGCCGACCGGGCGGCTTATCGCCCTCTGCCGCCAGCTCGGTGCCACCGGCTACCTCTCCGGCGCCGAGGGGCGCAACTACCTGCGGCGCGAGGCCTTCGCCGAGGCGGGGCTGGCGCTCTGTTTTCAGCGGGTGGAGGCGCCGCGCTATCCACAGCTGCACGGGACGTTTGTCTCCCACCTGTCGGTGGTCGATCTGCTCTACAACTGCGGGCCGCAGGCGGCGGAGATCGTGCGCGGCATGGGAGGAGTCGCGGATGGCTGATGGTGTCGCAGGAAACCATCAGCGCGGCGTTGGTGTGCCGCGCAAAACTGGATCTTGCGTATGCAACCGACGGTTTTGTAAGGCGATCGAAGACCGCGCTCTTCGATTGCCGTCAAGCAAAAGTCCATGGAGGGACTTTTTGCGATCTGATCATGGCTGAGCAGCAAGTGGTGCTGGCGCTGGGCGCCCATCCCGACGACGTGGAGATCGGTGCCGGCGGCGCGCTGGCCGAATATGGCGCCCGCGGCGCCCGGGTCCACCTCTTCGTCGCCACCGAAGGCGGGGTCGGCGGGGAGGCGGCGGTGCGGCGGCGTGAGCAGCTGGCCTCCGCGGAGCTGCTCGGGGTCGCCGGGCTGCACTGGGGCGGATTCGACGATACCCGGCTGCCGGAGTGCGCACCGGCGCTGATGGCGCGGCTGGAGGTGCTGTTGCGCGAGATCCGGCCCGACACCGTGCTGGTCAACTTCGAGCGCGACACCCATCAGGACCACCGAACCCTGGCCGAGGTGACCCGCTCGGTGACCCGCTGGGTCCCCAATGTGCTGGCCTACGAGACCCCGTCGTCGATCGACTTCAACCCGACGCTGTTCATGGACATCGCCGCCCGGATGGAGAGCAAGTTCGCGGCCCTGGCCGCCCACGCCTCGCAGCGCGACAAGACGCGGGTGGCGCTCGACATCATCGAGATCGCCCGCGCCAACGCCCACTTCCGCGGCGTGCAGGGCAAGCTGGCCTGTGCCGAGGGGTTCGTCCCCATCCGGATGCGCCTCTGACCGCGCCGATCCCCCACGCCCGCCCCCGCTTCACCGCCGAGATGCGAGCGGGGGTCGACCGGCTGCTCGCCTCAGGCCTGGTGACCGCCGGCGCCGAGGTGGCGGCGCTGGAGCAGGCGTTGGTCGAGGTGGTCGGCCGCCGTTGCGCGGTGGCGGTCGACTCCGGCACCGCCGCGCTCACCCTCGCCCTGCGTCTGGTCGCCGCCCCCGGCGATCGGGTGGCCATCCCCGCCTTCGCCTGCGCTTCGCTGCTGGTTGCGGTGCGCCAGGCCGGCATGGTGCCGACAGCCTGGGACTGCGATCCCGACACCTTGCTGCTGCGGCGCTCCGCATTGCCTGCTGGCTGCGCCGCACTGGTGGTGGCCCACCCCTTCGGCATGGTCGAGCCGGCGGTGGCGGACGATTGGGGGCGGCCGCTGATCGAGGATATCGCCCAGTCGGCGGGGGCGGCGCTGGATGGGGCCGCACTCGGCGGCTTCGGCCGCATCGCGATCGCTTCGTTCCACGCCACCAAGCCGTGGGGCGGCGCCTACGGCGGGGCGCTGCTGCTCGACGACGCCGGGGAGGCGGCCCTGCTGCGGCGCATGGTTGAGCCCGACGGGGTGGCCGGGGAGCTGCCCGCCGGTTGCGGCCACCATCTGCTCTCCGATCTGCACGCGCTGCTCGCCCGGTTGCGCATCGAACAGGCCGACGCGCTGGCCGCAGCCCGCCGGCGGATCGGGCGGCGGCTCGCCGCCCGGGTGGAGGCGGCCGGCGGCGTGGTCGCGCCGGGTTTTGCCACGGGCAACGCCTTCCGCCTGCTGGTGCGCGGCGCCCATCCGGCGGAGGCGCTGGTCGCCCGGTTGCGGGCGCGTGGGGTGATGGCCGCGCGCCCGGTGCAGCAGCCGCTCTCCCGCGCCACCGGCGATTGCTGTCCCGGCGCCGAGCAGGCCTTCGCCCGCTGGGTGTCGTTGCCGCTGCTTGCCGACTGCAGTGAGGAGGAGATCGCGCGGATCGGACAGGCGGTCGACGAGGCATTCGCGTGAGTCGGGCGTGGGTCGATCATCCGGCGGTGCGGCTGGCGGCGCTGGCGGCGGGGCTGCTGCTGCCGATGATGACCCACCGCTTCTCCGGCCTCTTCACCAGTACGGTACTGCTGCTCTTCGGGGCGGCGGGGGTCGCCTTTGGTCTGATGCCGTGGGTGATCCGCCTGGCCTGGCGCATCGATGCCATCGACCGTCCCGATGCCCGGCGGGTCCACGCCGAGCCGACGCCGCGCATCGGCGGAGTGGCCATCTTTTGCGCGGTCAACCTGACCCTGCTGCTCAACTTCGACTACTCGCTGGCGCTCAAGGGGGCGACCATCTCGGCGACGGTGGTCGCCTGCCTGTCGTTGTGGGACGACCTGCGGCCGCTCTCGGCGGCGGTCAAGCTGCTGGTTCAGTCGGTGGCGCTGCTCTTTCTCATGCTCTGCGGCATCCATGCCGATCTGGGCAACAGCCTCTGGTGGTGGCCGCTGGAGTTTGTGATCACCGCGCTGTGGATGATCGGCATCACCAACGCCTTCAACTTCCTCGACGGCATCAACGGCCTGGCCGGCTGGCTGGCGGTGGTTGTGTCGCTGCTCATGGGGCTGCTCGCCTGGCACACCGATCAGGAGTACATGTTGAAGCTCTGTTTCGCCGTCGCCGGCGGCGCGCTCGGCTTTCTGCCCGACAACGCCCGCTACCGTGCGCCGGCACGCACCTTCATGGGGGATGTCGGCAGCACCTACCTCGGCTGGATCATGGCGGCGATCGCCCTGATGGGCGACTGGTCGAGCGAGGGGGTGGTCAAGTCCTATTCGGCGCCGCTGCTCATCTTCTCGGTGATGATCTTCGACATGATCTACACCACGGTGGCGCGGATCGCACGGGGTGATGTGCGCACGCTGCGGCAGTGGATCGAGTATGTCGGCCGCGACCACCTGCACCACCGGCTGATGGATATGGGCTGCTCACAGGCGGCGTCGGTGGTGATGATCACCGCCTTCACCCTGCTCATGGGGCTGGCGGCGCTGGCCATCATCAAGAGTTCGCTGTTTGCCACCTGGCTGCTGCTCGCCCAGGCGGTGGTCTTCTACGGCGTGCTCAGCTTCCTCATGCTGCAGCGGCGATGAGTGACGTTGCGGCGCTGATCGCGCGCTGGCGGGAGATCGACCGGCTGGCACGCGACCACGACGCCCGGCTGGTCGCCGTCTCCAAGTATGCGCCCGATGCGGCGGTGGCGGCGTTGATCGATGCCGGCGCGCGCGATTTCGGCGAATCGCGTCCCCAGCAGTTGCGTGACCGCGCCCGGCGCTGGCCGCACTGCCGCTGGCACATGATCGGGCCGCTGCAGCGCAACAAGGGGAAATACATCGCCGAGTACGCCGCCTCGTGGCTGAGCCTCGCCTCGCTCGACTGCGCCCGGGTGGTGGCGCGCCGCCTTGGGGAGGGGCGGCCGCCCCTGCCGGTGATGGTGCAGGTCAATCTCGCCGGGCTGCCGCAACAAAGCGGCATCGCTGCCGGGGAGTGCGCTGCATTCTGCCGGGAGCTGGAACAGTGGCCGCAGCTGCAAGTGGTTGGATTGATGGCCATGGTGCCCAGGGATGGGGATACGGCGGCCGCGGTGGCGCGGCTGCGCCGCTTGAAGGGGGAGGTGGGGAGGGAGAGCATGCGCCACATCTGTGTCGGCATGAGCCACGACTACCGGCAGGCGCTGGCCGCGGGGGCGACCATGATTCGTGTCGGATCGGCGCTGTTCGGTGCATGGGATGTGCGACGGGCTTGATCCGATCGCAAGAGGCCCGTCCATGAGTTGTGGGCTTGCCGGCGATCGAAGGGCGCGTTCTTCGATCGCCCTGAGAAGCCGTCGGTTGCATGCGCAACCTCCGGTTTTGTGCGGTTTCCCGCGACGTCGCCATCATTCCGGGGGGCAGGAGTCATCATGGGGTTGAATCATCGGCAGTTGTCCGTGGCCTTCATCGGCGGTGGCAATATGGCGCGGGCATTGATCGCCGGTCTTGCGCGTGGGGGCCATGCCATGGATCGGGTGCTGGTCATCGAGCCGGACGGAGCGCGCGCCCAGGCGTTGGCCGACGAGTTCGGGGTGCGGGTCAAGAGCCGCCAGGTCAAGGGGATCGGCGACTGCGGGCTGGTGGTGTTGGCGGTCAAGCCGCAGCAGATGCAGTCGGTGGTCGGCTCGGTGGCCGCGCGGCTGGGCGACGATGCCACGCTGCTCTCCATCGCCGCCGGCATCGAGTGTGGCCGGATCCGCCACTGGCTGGGCGACTGCCGCGTGGCGCTGGTGCGTGCCATGCCCAACACCCCGGCGCAGGTGGGCAGTGGCATCGCCGCGCTCTACAGCGAAGAGGAGGATGGGGTGCACCGCGCCCGGGCGGAGTATCTGCTCGCCGCCTGCGGCAAGACGATCTGGGTGGAGAACGAGGCGCAACTGCACGCGGTGACGGCGATTTCCGGCAGTGGGCCGGCCTACTTCTTCCTGCTGACCGAGCTGCTGCAGGCCAGCGGTGTGGCGATGGGGCTGCCGGCGGAGAGTGCCGCCTTGCTCGCCGCCCATACCGCGCTGGGCGCCGGCCGCATGCTGGTGGAGACCGGCGCCGATCCCGCCTCCCTGCGCCAGCAGGTGACCAGCCCCAACGGCACCACCCAGGCGGCGCTCGATGTGATGTACGACGAGGGGCTGCCGGACATCGTCCGCCGCGCGGTGCAGACGGCGGGCAGGCGGTCGCGGGAGCTGGCCCGGCGGGGGTGCTAGGAGTTTGTACGTTCTGGGCTATCTGCTGCAGGGGGTCGCAGGTGTCCTCCATATCCTGCTCAGTGCCGCCACGGTGGTGGTGATCGCCCGGGCGGTGCTCTCCTGGGTCTCGCCCGACCCCTTCAATCCGCTGGTGCGGATCATCAACCAGCTCTCCGAGCCGATGATCTATCCGGTGCGCAGCCGGTTGCCCTACCTGGGTGGTATCGACTTCTCCCCGATGGTGGTGCTGCTGGTCATCTACTTCCTCAACGTCTTCCTGGTGCAGACGTTGCAGCGGATTGCGTTGTCGCTGATCTACGGGTGATTCCCGAAGGGGTGTGCGACTGCGGCAGTGACGGGCTCTACCTGCGGGTGCATGCCCAGCCCGGTGCGCGCAATCCCGGCGTGCGCGGGCTGCACGGCAACGCCGTCAAGGTGGCGGTGCGGGAGGCGGCCGAAGGGGGCAAGGCCAACCGAGCCGTGGCGCAGGTGGTGGCCGAAGGGCTGGGGGTGACCGTGCGCGATGTGACGGTGCGGAGCGGGCGGACGGCGCGGGCCAAGCGCCTCTTCATCGCCGGTGATGCGCAACTGCTGCGTCGGCGCCTGCTCGACTGGCTCGGGCTGCGGGAGGGATAGCAGCCATGTCGCCGATGGCCGTCACCATGCTGATGCTGCTCTGCTACCTGCTCTTCTTCCGCTTCTACGCCAAGGGGGTGCTGGGCGCCAGGGTTTTTGCGCTGTCGGAGCGGCGGCAGACGCCCGCGCATGCGCTGCGCGACGATGTCGACTACCTGCCGTGCAACCGTTATGTCCTCTTCGGCCACCATTTCGCCTCCATCGCCGGTCTGGCGCCGATGCTCGGCCCGGCGATCGCGGTGATCTGGGGGTGGATCCCGGCCCTCTGCTGGGTGGTGTTCGGTACGCTGCTGGTCGGCGCGGTGCACGACTTCTCGGCGCTGGTCCTCTCCGTGCGTCACCGAGGCGAGAGCGTGGGGTCGATCGCCAGAGAGGTCATCTCACCGCGCACGCGGCTGCTCTTCCTGCTGGTCATCTTCTTTCTGGTTGCGCTGGCCATGGGGGTATTCGTGCTGGTCATCTCCGGCCTCTTCGCCGCGCCCGATCCTGCCCGTATTCCGGCCACATCCCATCCCGAGGCGGTCTTTCCCACCTATTCGCTGATGGTGATCGCCATGGTGATCGGCTTCCTGGTCCATCGGCGCAACCTGCCGCTGTGGCCGCTGATCGGGGCCGGCTTCGTCGCCATGCTGCTCACCACCTGGTGGGGGCTGGGGATGCCGGTCACCGGTATCTCCGCCGCAGGCTGGACCTGGTCGCTGCTCGTCTACGCCTTCGCCGCCAGCGTGCTGCCGGTCTGGCTGCTGCTGCAGCCGCGTGACTTCCTCAACTCCCTGCTGCTCTACCTCGCACTCTTCTCCATGCTGATCGGCTTCTTCATCCTCGATCCGCGGTGGGCGGCTCCTGCGGTCAACCCCCATCCGGTGGGTGCGCCGCCGATGTTGCCCTTCCTCTTCATCGTCATCGCCTGCGGTGCGGTCTCCGGCTTCCACGGCCTGGTCGCCTCCGGCACCACCGCCAAGCAGCTGGATCGCGAGAGCGATGCGCCGCTGATCGGCTACGGCGGCATGATCGGCGAGTCGCTTCTGGCGCTGCTCGCCGTGCTGGCCACCACCGCCGGCGCCTTCACCAGCCGTGCCCAGTGGGAGGCGTTCTACGGTTCGTGGCAGAAGGCGGTGGGGTTGCACCAGAAGCTGGGGGTCTTCATTCAGGGCAACGCCAACTTCATCCATCAACTCGGTCTGCCCCACGATTTCGCCGCCGCCTTCATCAGCGTGGTGGTGGTCGGCTTTGCCATGACCAGCGTCGATACCGGCGCGCGGCTGTTGCGCTTCAATCTGCAGGAGATCGGCGCCACCATCGGGGTCAAGGTGCTGGAGAACCGCTTTGTGGCCACCGCGCTGGCCGTGGCTGCGATCGGGTTTTTCGCTTTTTTCCGGGTTGATGGCAAGCCGGCCGGGCTGTTTCTCTGGACGCTGTTCGGCACCACCAACCAGATCCTCGCTGGTTTGACGCTCTTGACCGTCACCTTGTGGCTCTACCGCAACAAGCGCCCGTTTCTTTACACCATGCTGCCGATGGTGCTGGTGCTCGGGGCGACGATTTCCGGCATGGTGCTGGGGATCGTCAAGGCGTTGCGTCACGAGCAGTTCACGGTGGCGGTGGTCGGCGGGGTGATCTTCCTGCTCGCCTGTTGGGTGCTGATCGAGGCGCTGCTGGCGGTGCGCACCATCCGGAGGCGGCAGCGCCGGGGCGGCTGACGACTCCTCTGATCCTCTAGCAACGCGTCCCTCCGCGGAGGTGTTGCCCGGCTTGCCGCGGTCGTCTCCTCCAGATTTGCGCGACGCGCCCATGTCGCGATGACGAAGATGGTTTCGTGCGCAGCCGTCATCCCCTCCTCCCCCGACCTCCGGTGTGATCCAGCTCACATCCCCGCCCGTTGCGGATGGGGATGGTTCGCCTCTTTTCCGGAGGTCGTTCGCGCTGTGGCGCAATGCCTCCTCCGGCTGCGGTTGCAAAGGAACCCTCCGGATTTGGGCGACCGTCCGTGCCCGCGATGATGGCTTTCTTGCGAAACCACCATTTCCGCGGGATTCCGCGGGTGCGGTGCGGTTGACAACGGCATGCAGGATGTTATAGTAGTACGCTAGGCTCTCTGGCATCCTGTCCGGGGATGAGGGGTTGAAGTCATGATTACAGCTGGGGTGGTGCATCGGTTGATGGCGTTCGCCGCGGGCCGCATGGCTCCGGTCGTGGTCGTCACGCTGATCGTATCCCTGCTTTCCGGCTGTGGTGGGGGCGGCGGGGGGGCGTCGGCACCAGCCGGCTATACGCCGGTGACCATCTCGCTGGGCGGTGCATCGGTGGCCGGCGGTGCACTTGCTCCGGCAGGAACCGTTCCCGCCGGTGTGGTGTCGATGTCGGTCACCGCGCAGGACGCTGCCGGCGCCACCATCGCCGGTCCGGTCACTGCCACTGCCGCCAACAACTTCACCGTCACCTTCAACGTCCCCAACGGCAGTGGCATCACCTTCACCGTCGCCGCCTTCGACGGTGCCAACGTCAAGCTCTACCAGGGGGTTTCCGCCTCGCAGAACCTCACCGGCGTGCCGATCAACGTGCCGGTGACCATGCAGGTCTGGCTGGGAGGGGTCGCCGCCGCCGGTGCGCCGTTGGCGGGAACCACCCTCACGGTGCGGGATTCGTCGGTGCCGGCGCAGACACTCATCCTGACCACCGACGCCGCCGGCCGCTATCAGGGAGCGGTGCCGGCCAATTTCGTCTATCCCCTGTTGCTCAAGGTTATCCGTCCCGGCGGACTGCCGCCGATCTACGCGATGATGACCCGCACCGGGCGTATCAACACCACGACGCTCTCCACGCTGGTGACGGCGCAGGCCATCGGTGCCCCCAACAGCGCGGCGATCGATGCCGGTTTCCCGACCGCGGCCGCCCAGGGCAACGCCACCCTCGATCGTCAGGTGCAGAGCGGCGCCACCCGCCTGATGCAGCAGTTGGGGTTGACCGCCTTCACCAGGCTGGGCGCCAAGAATCCGTTGACCGACCCCACCTTCAAGGCCGACGGCACCGGGCTGGATGCGGTGATGGATGCGCTCGATCTCAAAGAGCGCGATGAGGATGGGGACGGCACGCCCGATCTGGTGCTGGCCAACCGTTCCCCGGCGGCCACGCCGGTGGTGAGCGTGAAATCGACCGCGCCGCAGCAGGCTGTGCGCGAGCCCTACAGCTTTGCCATTCCCGGTACGGCGGTAGCCGGGGACGATATCTACGGCACGCCGGTGACCGGCGGAGAAGCGGTGGTGAGCACCGCCGCCGGGGCACCGGTGCGTGTGCCGCTGGGCGCGATGCCCGCCGCGCTGCGCCGGCAGGAGGTCAACAAGCTGGTCGCCTCGCTCATCGCGTCGGCGGAGGAGGCGGGGGTCGATGTCGGCAACGCCAGCAACGGTAGGGCATTGGGCAGCTTCGTCGCCCGCACCATCCAGAGCGTCACCCCCGCCGCCGGGGCGCTCTCCACCACCGCATTGCAGCAGGCGGCGGCGGCCACCAGGCAGGTGTTTGCCGCCGTCACCGGTGCGGGCGGGGTGCTTGGGCCCGCCTTCGACCCCTACGCGGCGGCGCAACAGGCAAGCAGCGCGGTGGTCTCGGCCGCGGATACCGTGCCTCCGCTCATCGTGTCGCCGGCCGACGTCTATATCGAGGCGACCGGACCGCGCACCCCCTACGCGCTCGCCGCTCCCGCAGTGACCGACCTGTCGCCCTTTACCCTGACCAGCAACGCCCCGGCGGATTTCCCGCTGGGGACGACGTCGGTGGTGTGGACGGCGACGGACGCCTACGGGAACACGGGCAGCGCGGTGCAGCATGTGGTGGTGCAGGACACGAC
>RFFX01000058.1 GCA_003696765.1 Zetaproteobacteria bacterium
CAGCCCGAGCAGGGGCGGGAAGAGGTCGGCCGCCTGCACGGTCACCGCTCCTGTCGATTAGGTAAGATGTTGATACTTCTTGCGAAGTCGTCAAAACGGCGCGGCGATTCCAGCTTCTGTTCGATTACTGTCCGATCCATGCCCGCCTCCGTGCCTCGATAATGCGTTGTCGGTAGGGCATGAAATCCTCCTGTTCCAGCAGATGACGGCTGATCAGCCGCGCATAGTCCCGATTGCTTCCCACTATCCGGATGCCACAGGAGAGGATCTGGCCGAGCGGCGGTTCTCCGGCGGTGGTCAGGTCGATCAGGTCAACCGGGCGGCCGAATGCACCGGCCAGATCGCGGATCAGCGCCATCTTTTCACTGGTTGAGAGCGGTTGTCGCCCCTCCACGGCCAGGTCGAGGTCGCTTTCCGGGCGCGCCGTTCCCCGGGCCAGCGAGCCAAAGAGCAGCGCCAGCCGGATGGTCGGATGGCGGTCGAGGATGCGGCGGATGCGGGCGCAGGCATCGTCGATCGGGGCGTTGGTGGTCTCCACGTCGGGGCTGTCGCCGCGCAGCCACGGCGGGGTTGCCCGCCCGGGGGGGCGGGAGACTCCGGTGGAGGGGTGGCATGCATGACGCGAAATCTAGCGGGTTGTCAAGCGGTTTCCATGATATCTCCCGGTCCGTCCCGGGCCGGGGGATGGACTTGAACAACCCATTCCATTTCGGAAGAATCGGCGCTGCGGGGTGTGCTCTGCGCGGAGCGTGTGTGGACTGCTCCGGGGCGGTGCGGCGGGCCCGGCCATGCGGAGGGGCGGCATTGCCCCCCTTCCCCGCCGGCGGCCGCGTTGGGGAGGTGGTGGATGATGATTCTCGAGGTGGACGACAACGACGCCATCCGCGAGATCGTGGAGGCGGTGCTCACCGCCGAAGGGTACGAGGTGGCCACCGCCGCCGACGGTTCGGCGGCGGTGGAGTTGCTCAGCCGGCAGGTTGCCGAAGGCGGCGCTCTGCCCGAGCTGGTGCTGCTCGATCTCACCATGCCGGGGATGAGCGGCTACCAGACGCTGCAGAAGCTGCGCGCGCTCCCGGGAGGAGAGCGGGTTCCGGTCATCTTCGTCAGCGCGCTGCCCGAGGAGGAGGAGCGGGAGCATGCTCTGGCCGCCGGCGGGGTGGACTATCTGAGCAAGCCGTTCCAGATTCCCCGCCTGATCGAGCTGGTGGCGCGCCACCACCGGCCGGCGGTGTAGCGGCTGTGGTCGGCGTCTCCGGGAGCGGTGGCGTGAAGGAGGGGCGAGTCGGATGGGCAGACGGACTCGGAGCGGGATGGTGGAGATGAAGGTCGCCATCGTTGGTGCCGGTCGCGGAGGCAGTGCCATGCTGGAGGTGCTGCGCGGCGACGGGAACATCGGGATCGTCGGGATCGTCGATGCCGATCCACGGGCGCCGGGGCTGGCGCTGGCGCGCAAGTACGGCATCCCCACCGGCGCATCGATCGATGAGCTGGATGGCGGCTACGACCTCCTGATCAACGTCACCGGCAGCCGCACCCTCTCCGAGCGACTCCGCCGCTGCCTGCCCGAGGGGGCGGAGCTGATCGAGGGGGTATCCGCCCGCTTCTTCTACGACCAGCTGATGAAGCGCAAGGCCGAGCACGAGCATGTGCAGGTGATGCTGGCCGAGCTGGCCCATCTCAACAGCCTCGCCCAGCGGCTCAACGCCAGCAACGATCTCGACGAGATGTTGCAGATGGTGCTGCACGAGGCGATGGCGCTCTCGCAGATGCCCGCCGGCAGTGTCTCGCTCTACGACCGGGAGCGGCAGGAACTGTCGCTGGTCGTCTCCAGCGGCTTCAGCGAGGCGTTCGACAACCAGCCTCCCTGGCCGGTGCGCCCCGGCGGGCTGACCGAGCGCATCCTCAACTCGCGCAAGCCTTTTCCGGTGGAGGACGCCACCGATCCTGCCGCCGGCTTCAGCCGCAACGAGATCCTCGAGCGCGAAGGGGTGGTCTCGCTGGTCGCGGTCCCGCTGGTGCTCGACGATACCACTGTCGGCATCCTCTATGTCGACGACTTCAAGCCGCGCAGTTTCGACGCCGAGCAGTTGCGGCTGCTCTCCCTGCTCGCCGGGCAGGCGGCCCACTCGATCCAGAAGGAGCGGCTGATCCGCGAGCTGCGCGCCAGCAAGGAGGCGATGGAGCGGCTCAACGAAGAGCTGGAGGAGCGGATCATGGCCCGCACCCGCGAGCTGCGCATGGCCAACGAGGAGTTGGTGCGGGCCAGCCAGGCCAAGTCGCAGTTCATCAGCAACATGTCGCACGAGTTGCGCACGCCGCTGACCTCGATCAACGGTTTCTCCGAGCTGCTGCTCGACGAGCTCTTCGGTCCGATCAACGAGCAGCAGCGCACCTATCTGGAGAACATCCTCAGCTCCGGTAATCACCTGCTCGAACTGATCAACGGCATCCTCGACATGGCCAAGATCGAGTCCGGCCGCATGGGGCTCGACCTCGACCGGCTCGACGTGCGGCGGGTGATCGAGGATGTCGGCCGGGTGTTGCAGGGCTTCGCCACCAAGGCCGGGGTGAAGCTGGAGTTCCAGGTCGACGACGATGTCCCCTACATGCTGATCGACCGGACCAAGTTCAAGCAGATCCTCTACAACCTCTGCTCCAACGCCATCAAGTTCAGCCCCGAGGGGGGGGCGGTGACGGTCCGTGCCTCGGTGGAGGAGGCGCCGGGGGTGGGTGACGACGGGGAGGCGTTGCGGATGCTGCACGTCTCGGTGGAGGACCAGGGCATCGGTATCGCCGCCAAGGATATCGAGCGCATCTTCAACCCGTTCGAGCAGGTGGAGAGCCACCATGCCCGCCGCTTCGAGGGGACGGGGTTGGGGCTGACCCTGACCAGGCGGCTGGTCGAGCTGCACGGCGGCACCATCGGGGTGACCAGCGAGCCGGGCAAGGGGAGCTGCTTCTATTTCGATCTGCCGATCGAGGAGGGGGATGGAGAGGAGGCGCTCGCCCGCATCGAGCGCAAGCAACAGAAAGCTCCTGCCACCGCGCAGGAGTCCAGGCCGGTGCAGGTGACGGTGAAGGATCGGCGCAAGCCGGTGCCGGTGGCGCCCGATGCGCCGCTGATCCTGGTGGTCGATGACGATCAGGGCTCACAGGAGCTGGCCACCCTCTACCTGACCGAGGCGGGCTATCGCGTCTGCCGCGCCTCCAACGGCTACGAGGCGCTGGAGCGGGCGCGCGAGGAGCACCCCTTCCTCATCATGCTCGACGTGATGATGCCGGGCAAGGATGGGTGGGAGGTGCTGCAGGAGCTCAAGCTCGATCCGGCCACCGCCGACATCCCGGTGATGATGTGCTCGGTGGCCGAGGGGCAGGAGCTGGGGGTGGCGCTGGGGGCGACCGACTACATCGCCAAGCCGATCGACCGCAAGGCGCTCGCCGCCAAGCTGGCCAGCCTCGGCCTCGGGCGCAAGCGGCAGCAGGGGCGGACGATCCACGTCCTGGCGGTGGACGACGATCCGCAGATCCGCGAGCTCTACATCGGCGCGCTCTCTGCCGATGGCTATCGCGTCCACACCGCCGCCAACGGGCAGCAGGCGCTGGAGATGGCCGAGGCGATCGAGCCCGATGTGATCCTGCTCGATCTGATGATGCCGGAGATGGACGGCTTCACCGTGGTCGAGCGGCTCAAGCAGCACCCCAAGCTGATGGATACGCCGGTGATCGTGGTCTCGGCCAAGGAGCTGACCGTGGCCGAGCGGATGCAGCTCGCCGGCAAGGTGGAGGATCTGGTCAGCAAGGAGGGGCTGAGCAAGGAGGAGCTGATCCGGCAGGTGCACCACTTCGAGCAGACCTACCCGCAGCGCGCCGGGCTGCAGGATCCGGTCAGCGGGTTGTTCAACCATCGCTACCTGCAGATCCGCCTGGGGCAGGAGATCGCCCGTTCCGAGCGGACCAAGCAGCCCTTCAGCGTGGTGTTGCTCGACATCGACAACTTCAGCGGATTCTGCGAGCTGGCCGGCCAGGCCTACGCCCAGGCGGCGCTGCACAAGATCGGCGAGTTCCTGCTGCGCGATTCGCGCGCCTCCGACGTGGCCAGCCGCTACCGCATCGACGAGTTCGCGGCGGTGCTCACCGGCACCGAGGCGTCAGCCGGGGTGCGGGCGGCGCTGCGCTTCCGCAACGCCATCGAGAGCTACCCCTTCCCGATGGAGGAGAAGCTGGGCGAGAGCGGCCTGACGGTGAGTGCCGGCGTGGTGCAGTATCCCGAGGACGGTACCACCCCCGAGGCGTTGATGAGCACGGCGCAGCAGCTGGTGCGCCGCGCCAAGGAGGAGGGGCGCAACCGCGTGGCGTGGAAGGAGAATGGTGAGGTGAAGGTTTCATGAGCGGGGCGATCGCCGGGAAGCGGGTGTTGCTGGTCGACGACAACGCCAACAACCTGATGCTGTTCGGTGCGCTGCTCCAGGCCAACGGTGCGCTGGTGGAGAGCGTGGATTCGGGCGAGGCCTGTTTGGAGTCGGTGGCCCGCAGCGTGCCCGACATCATCCTGCTCGACATCCAGATGCCGGGCATCGACGGCGTGGAGACGTTGCACCGGCTGCGGCGGATGGAGGGGGTTTGCGAGGTGCCGGTGGTGGCGCTCACCGCCAACGCCATGGACGGCGATTGCGAGCGGTTGCTCGGAGAAGGGTTCGACGGCTACATGGCCAAGCCGATCAACACCCGTTCGTTCGTCAGCGAGGTGGCGGGCTATCTGAGCTAGTCGGCGGCGGGGGATCCGGTGCGGCGGGTGTCGGTCGGCGGCTGGATCGGCCTGCTCCTTGCGCTGCTGCTCGGTGGCGACCTGCTCATCCATGGTGCGCGGATGGCGGCGGCGGCCGCGGCGGTCGGCGGCGGGGTGGCGCTGTGGTGGGGTCGGCGCGAGGCGGAGGCGCTGGCCGGAATCCGCCGCGAGCTGGCCGAGACCCGCGACCGGCTGGAGCGCTACCAGTCGATGCTGGAGGCGACCGATCTGGAGATGATCGCCTACCGGGAGCGGGGCGACGAGCTGGAGCAGGCGAGCAGGGCCAAGAGCCAGTTCCTCGCGGTGATGAGCCACGAGATCCGCACCCCGATGAACGCCATCCTCGGCATGAGCGAGCTGCTCCAGTCCACCCCGCTCGATGAGGAGCAGCGCCGCTATCTGACCATCCTGCGTAACGCCGGCGAAGGGCTGATGCGCATCATCAACGACATCCTCGATCTCTCCCGCATCGAGGCCGGCGCCCTGCAGCTGGAGGCGCGCCCCTTCGATCTGCCGGAGTTGGTCGAGAGCGCCTGCGCCATGATGGCGGTTGCGGCGCGCGGCAAGGGGCTGGAGCTCTGCTGCCGTGTCGGGGAGGGGGTGCCGCGCTGGCTGTCGGGCGATCCCGACCGGGTGCGGCAGGTGGTGGTCAACCTACTGGGCAACGCCATCAAGTTCACCGAGGAGGGGAGGGTGGAGGTGACCCTCTCCTGCGACGGCGTGGAGCGGCGGGGAGAGGTGGAGGAGGCCCGCTGCCGCATCGAGGTGCGCGATACCGGCATCGGCATCCCGCGCGAGAAGCTGGCGATGATCTTCAAGGACTTCACCCAGGCGGACGCCTCGACCACCCGCCGCTTCGGCGGCACCGGGCTGGGGTTGACCATCGCGCGCGAGCTGGCCCGGCGGATGGGGGGCGATATCGAGGTCCACAGCCGGGAGGGGGAGGGGAGCCGCTTCATCTTCACCCTGCGGTTGCCCCGCTCGGAGGCGGCGCCGCAGCGCGACCAGCAGCATGGGGAGGGGGAGGAGATGCCCGACGGGCTGGCCGGGCTGCGGGTGTTGATCGCCGAGGACGATCCGGCCAATCAGGTGCTGATCGGACAGATCGTCGGCCGCTGGGGGATGAGGTATGTGCTGGTCGACAACGGGCGGGCGGCGGTGGAGCGCTCGGCGGCCGAGCCGTTCGATCTACTCCTGATGGATGTCAACATGCCGCGGATGGACGGGGTGGAGGCGACGCGCCGCATCCGCGCCCGCGAGGCGGAAGCGGAGGGGAGGGGACGCCTGCCGATCGTGGCGCTGACCGCGCTCGCCTTTCCCGAGGATGGGCGTCGCTGCATCGAGGCGGGGATGGATGGCGTTCTGGCCAAGCCGGTGCGGCGGCGGGCGCTGGCCGGTCTGCTGCGGCGGCTGGTGGCGGAGGGGAAGATCGAGCCTCCTGCCGCGGTGGTGGAGATGGATGGGGGCGATGCGGAACGGGGGGAGGGGGCGCCGTTGTTCGACCGGGCCCGGGCGCTCGCCTGCAACGAGGGGGATGCCGGGCTGCTCGACGCGCTGGTGCAGACCCTGCGCGACGACCTGCCGCGGCAGCGGGCGGTGTTGCGGGAAGCGGTCGATGCGGGCGATGGTCCGGCGATCACCCGGGCGGCGCACAAGATGAAGGGGGCTCTGGCCACCGTCGCGGCCGATCGGGTGCGCGATGCGGCGCGGGAGATGGAGCTGGCGGCGCGGGGAGGGGATGTGGCGCGGTGCCGGGCGCTCGCCCCCGGGCTCGACGCGCTGGTCGGCCGACTGCTGGCCGAGTTGGAGCGGGAGAAGCCGGAGCGGGAGAAG
>RFFX01000059.1 GCA_003696765.1 Zetaproteobacteria bacterium
CCCCGCTGCAGCCACCATTGGGCGACGGCCAGCACGAGGAAGGTGATCAGGAAGAGCACCAACCCCAGCTCGATCAGGGAGGAGAGGTAGAGGTCGCTGTCCGCCTCGGTGAACTCGTTGGCCAGGGTGGAGGCGATCGAGTTGCCTGGGGCGAGCAGCGACCAGGAGAGGTGGTAGGCGTTGCCGATGACGAAGGTGATCGCCATGGTCTCCCCCAGCGCTCGTCCCATGCCGAGAAAGACCGCACCGGCGACCCCCTTTTTGCCGTAGGGGATCATCACGTCGCGCACCACCTCCCAGGTGGTGCAGCCCAGACCATAGGCCGACTCCTTGAGGTTCTGCGGCACCATCAGGAAGACGTCGCGGGTCACCGAGGCGATGAAGGGGATGATCATCAGCGCCAGCACCAAGCCTGCGGTCAGCATGCCGATGCCCATGGTCGGGCCGGCGAACAGCGGGCCGCCGATCGTCTGTTGCAGCCATGGTTGGATATGGTCGGCCATGATCGGAGCGAGCACGAAGAGCCCCCACATGCCGTAGACGATGCTCGGGATCGCCGCCAGCAGTTCGATGGCGGTGCCGAACGGCGCGCGCATCCACGCCGGGGCCAGCTCGGCCAGGAATAGGGCGATCCCCAGGCTGAGCGGCACGGCGACGAGCAGGGCCAGCAGCGTGGTGACCAGGGTGCCGAAGATCGGAATCCATGCGCCGAAGCGGTCGGTCACCGGGTTCCACACCGTATCGGTCAGGAAGTGGATGCCGAAGGCCTTGATGGACGGCTGCGACTGCTGCCACAGGGCGATCAGGATGGCGGCGAAGAGCACGATGATCGCACCGGCGAAACCGGCGGTGACGGCACGGAAGAGGGTGTCGCCGGTTACGGTGCGGGTCGGGGATGACATCGGTCGCAATGCTCCTGAACAGGGTTTTGGTCCGGTGGAAACATGCCGACTTCGCAAAAAGTCGGCATCCGCGGCGTTGGCGTGCCGCGCAAAACCGGAGGTTGCAGAGGCAACCGACGGTTTTGTAAGGCAATCGAAGAGCGCGATCTTCGATCACCGTCGAGCAGAACGCCCACGGACGGGCTTGTTGCGATTCGCTCAAAAATGAGGGCCGGGGATTGTAGCCCCGGCCCTGCGGGCGGCAACGGGGCGGCCTTGACCCTGCCGCCCCGCGACGATCACTGCCAGAGGGGGTGCCCGTTGCGGTCCCGGATCAGATTGCGCCAGCTGGTCTCGACCATGTCGACCACCTTCCGCGGCATCGGTACGTAGTCGAGCTTCTCGGCCGCGGCTGCGCCGTTCCTGTAGCACCAGTCGAAGAACTTCAACACCTCCTTCGCCTGTGCGGGACGGTCCTGCCTCTTGTACATGAGGATGAAGGATGCGCCGGTGATCGGCCAGGAGTTTGCACCCGGCTGGTCGGTCAGCACCATGTAGTAGCCGCGGGCATGTGCCCAGTCGGCGCCGGCGGCGGCCGCCTGGAAGTTGGCCGCGGTCGGGGCGACGAAGTTGCCGTAGTGGTTCTTCAGCAGCACCGAGGCCATGTGGTTCTGCAGCGCGTAGGCGTACTCGACATAGCCGATGGAGCCGTCCACCTTGTCGACGAACGCCGCCACGCCCTCGTTGCCCTTGCCGCCGACCCCGACCGGCCACGGGACCGACTTGGCGTTGCCGACGGTGGCCTTCCATGCACCGCTCACCTTGGAGAGGTAGTTGGTGAAGATCCAGGTGGTGCCGGATCCGTCGGAGCGGTGCACCACGGTGATCGCTTGGTCGGGCAGGGAGAGGCCGGGGTTGATCGCTTTGATGCGCGGGTCGCTCCACTTGGTGATCTTGCCCAGGTAGATCTCGGCGAGCGCATCGGCGGTCAGCTTGAGCTGGCCGGCCTTGATCCCCTTGATGTGCACCACCGGTACGACGCCGCCCATGATCATCGGGAACTGCATCAGGCCGAACTTATCGAGCTGCTCCGGCTTGAGCGGCGCGTCGGAGGCGCCGAAATCGACCGTTTTCGCCTTGATCTGCTTGACGCCGCCGCCGGAGCCGATCGACTGGTAGTTGAGCCTGACACCGCTGACCTTGTGGTAGTCGTGCGCCCACTGGGCGTAGATCGGATAGGGGAAGGTGGCGCCGGCACCGGTGATGGTGGTGCCCGCCTGTGCGCCGGTTGCGGCCACGAGCAGGCCGGCGGCGAGGATGGATGCTTGTTTCCACATGTTCGAATCTCCTTTGGTTGTCATGACATCGTGAAGAAAGGAATCGGGGCGGCAGGACGACGGGGGAGCCGCCCGCCGCCCCGAGAGGGTCAGAACTTGAACTGGCTCCAGAGACCGTATTTGGTCTCCTCCGTGGTGGCGCCTGCGGTGGCGGTGCTGACATACCCCTTGTTGGTGTACTTGGTGTTGTCGTAGGCCAGCGTGAAGTCCACGTGCTTGGTCGGTGAGAACTCGATACCGGCCAGATACCGGGTGCGCTTCTGTTTGAACTGGCCGGCTGTCAGACCGTTGATCGGCTCACCGTCCTCGCGCTCGAACCGACCGACCAGGCCGAAGCCGTCGCCCACCTTGCCATAGCCCCAGACGGCGTAGGCGGTGTTCTTGAAGTTGGCGTTCTTCGCCTTGTCGGTGGCACCGGTGTCGTCGCGATCGATGATGTAGTTCACCCCCACACGGTAGTCATGGCCCCCGTAGGTGGCCATGAACTGGCCGAGCGTCTGCTTGCCGTTGGGGGCGGGGGTGCCGAAATCGCGCTTGCCGTGGTAGCCCGCGCGGTACTGGAAGTCGAGCGTCAGCCCGTCGACGAGGTGTAGCCCGATGCGGCCGCTGTAGTCCATAGCGTCATGCTTTTTGGTGTTGCCGTAACCGCCGCCGTTGACCGCCACCACCCAGTAGTCGATGGTGCCGTCCATCAGCTTGCCCTCGAGCCCGATGCCGGCATCGGAGGATGCCTCGTAGCCCAGGGTATCGGTCAGTACATTGGAGAGGTAGCGGTGGCCCCAGAGATGCTCCTCGTGGTCGATCCACGGGGTGTGCGACAGCCCGAGCCGCAATACGGCGGCATTCCCGGCCAGCTTGCCCTGGAGATAGGCGTACTTGAGGAAAATGTTGTTGTTCTTCTTCAAGGTGCCCGGCTCCAGCACGCTGTCCAGTGTCACCCGGAACATCCAGTCGTCGTTGAAGCGGTACTTGGTGGTCAGGTAGGTGCGGCTGACGTTGACCCCGCTGCTGCGTGCGGTCTTGACACCGTCTGTCTTGGTGGTGGCGCGGGTCAGATCGGTAAAGACCAGCCCCTCCACCTTCAACGTGGAATCGCCATGCTCGGCGATGGTGATCCCTCCGGCGGAGGCCATACCGCTCGCTCCCATGGTGAGTGCCAGTGCGGCTGCACCGGCCACTGTGCGTCGTTTCATCGTGTTCCTCTCTTCTCCTTTTCTCCTTGTCGTGTGGTGGCGTGATCGTTTGCGCAACGCCCTTCCGCGGGGCTTGATGCCCCCGGTCGGGGTGGACCACCAGTTCGGTACGACGGGGATCGCCCCCGGCGTTGCCGGCGGCGAACCGTAGCACGGGAATGTGACACCGTTGTGACACACGCACTCCCTCTCCGCCCCCTTCGGTGACGGCGTGGGGCATGGCCATCATCCTTGATCGAATCGCAAAAAGTCCGTCCGTGGACTTTTTGCTTGAGGGGGATCGAAGAGCGCGGTCTTCGATCCCCTTACAAATCCGTCGGTTGCATGCGTAACCTCCGGATTTGCGCGGCCGTCCTGACCGCGGCTGCCGGCTTCTTGCGAAGCCGTCATCCTTGTCAACCGGCCGCTTCCGCATATCATACGCCCCACAGCGGCCGGGGCCGCAAGCAACAGAGGAGGATCCGCACGATGCATCTGGATACGTTCGTTCCCGCTTTCCTGATCTTTGCTACGGTCGGGCTGGTGCTGCCGGTGCTGTTGGCGACCATCGCCGACGCGCAGCGCAACGGCGAGGCGTAGCGAGTCGAGCATCCCGGGGCGGGCGGCGTGCCTGTTCCCGGATGGTTGGAAGGCGGTCCTTCGGGGCCGCCTTCGTTTTCTCCCCCGGCGGGAGGCGCGGTTGGCAGGTGCGTGGAGGGATCTTGTGGGGCGGCGCACCTTGATGCGGGCCGGGCGTCCCGGCACCATTCGCCCCATCGAGGCGGTGGGCCGGTGTAGCTCAGTTGGTAGAGCGGCTGATTTGTAATCAGCAGGTCAGGGGTTCGAATCCGTTCACCGGCTCCAGTTCGACGGGCGATTAGCTCAGCGGGAGAGCACTGCCTTCACACGGCAGGGGTCGCTGGTTCAATCCCAGCATCGCCCACCATCCATTCGATCGGATCGTAAAGCTCCTTCCAGGAGCCTCTTGCTTGGATGGAAGTCGAAGGGCGCGGACTTCGACTCCCTTACAAAACCGTCGCTTGTATGCGCAAGTTTCGGATTTGCGCGACCCTCTCTGATCGCGGACGATGGTTTCTTGCGAAGCCGTCTCCCGGCTCCCCGGAACCAAGAGAAAGCATCCGAACGCAAGGGCCGCCCCTGCGAGGGCGGTTTTTGTCTCGGGTGTGCCATGGGCCCGAAATGGGGCCAACCGGTCCCGGAAACGTCGGATGCGCCGTATCGTGATGCCGGAAGCCTCCCGCACTGGTCGGGTTGGAGGGGGGCAGTCGTCAGAACGGCCGTTTTGGTTGCGAAAAGCGTGATCTAAGGGCGGCAACGGCCTCTTTCGGGTGAACATACGGCGGATTTTCCGTATGTTGACTTGGTCCGACCCCGATGTGCCCGATGTGTATTGTCACTAAAAACGGTCACTAAAAACGAAAAAGCCCGCAAGCTTTACACTTGCGAGCCGTCTCTATACGCTGTCGGAGAGTGACCTGGTACCGAGGACTGGAGTCGAACCAGCACTTCCGTAAGGAAACTGGCACCTGAAGCCAGCGCGTCTACCAATTCCGCCACCTCGGCATCGCCGCGGGAGCCGCAGGTGCCTTGCACCAGCCTCCGCGCGGAGAGGTGCGCCATCATACTCAGGAGCATGGTCATGTCAAGATCAGAACGTTGTCGTTCGAAGCCGGGGGCAGGGCGCCCGCGACGCGGTGGGCGAAGGGGGCAGAGGGCGGGTACGCCGATGATCGGCCTGCTCTGTGCCCATCCCGACGGCTTCGGTTTCGTCCGCATCGAGGGGCGCGAGCGGGATCTCTTCCTGCCGCGCGAGGAGATGGGCGCGCTGATGGATGGTGATCGCGTCGAGGTGGTGGCGGTGCGTCGGCGTGGTCGTGAGTGTGGCCGGGTGATCCGGCTGGTGGAGGCCGCCCCCAACCGGCTGGTCGCCCGGCTGGAGCGCCACGGCGGCGTGCTGGTGGCGATGGCGCGCAATCCAAAGGTGCGCCAGCCGGTGGTGGTGGATGGAGAGGATCTCGCCGTGGCGCACGAGGGGGAGTGGGTGCGGCTGGAGATCGATCGGCGTGCCCGACCGTTGCGCGGCCGGGTGGTGGAGCGGTTGGAGCGGTTGCAGACCCCGTCCGGTCTGATCGATCTGGTTATCGCGGAGGCGGGGATCGCGACCGGGTTCCCCGAGGAGGCGCTCCGGCAGGCCGGGCAGGTTCCCGCCCGGCCCGGCAGGAACGAGATCGCTACGCGCACCGACCTTCGCCACTTGCCGATGGTCACCATCGACGGGGCCGACGCCCGCGATTTCGACGACGCCATCTGCGTGTTGCCACGCGGGGAAGGGTTCGAGGCGTGGGTGGCCATCGCCGATGTCGCCCACTTCGTGCCGGCCGGCTCTCCGCTCGATCGCAGCGCCGCCGAGCGGGGCAACTCCTTCTATTTTCCCGATCGCGCCATCCCCATGCTGCCGGAGCGGCTGGCCAACGGCCTCTGTTCGCTCCGGCCGCGGGTCAATCGGCTGGTGCTCGCCGTCCGCTTGCGGATCGATGCGCGCGGGCGGGTGCGCTCCGTGCGCCCGTACGAGGCGGTGATCCGCTCGCGTGCCCGGCTCACCTACGATGCGGTTCAGGCATTCTTCGCCCAGGGGCGGCCGTTGAGGACGAAGGATGAGGAGATCCCGGAGATGCTGCGCACCGCCGGGCGGCTGCTCGACCTGCTGCAGCGGCGGCGTTCGGACCGCGGGGCGATCGATTTCGACAGCCTGGAGATGCGCATCGTGTTGCGCGGCGATCGGATCGTCTCGGTCACTCCCCGGCGTCAGGATCGGGCGCAGCGTTTGATCGAGGAGCTGATGCTTCTGGCCAATACCGCGGTCGCCGATCTGCTGCGTGCGGCGGGGCGGCCGGTGGTCTACCGGGTCCACCCCGAACCGGAGCGGAAGGAGATCGAGGAGCTCAACCGCTATCTCGCGCCGTTCGGCTTGCACATCCGCTCCGACAGGCAGGGGAGGGTGCAGCCCGGAGCAGTGCAGCGGGTGCTGGAGCAGGCCGCGGAGAAGGGGTTGGAGCATGTCCTGCCGCGGCTGGTGCTGCGCGCCATGCAGCAAGCCTGCTATCAGGTCGACGAGGCAGGCCACTTCGGCCTCGCCTATCGGCGCTATTGCCACTTCACCAGTCCGATCCGTCGCTACAGCGATCTGCTGGTCCACCGCCAGCTCAAGGCGCTGCTGCATCGACAGCCGCCCCCCCGTGTCTCCGGGATGGGGGAGATCTGCGCCCATCTCTCGGCGCAGGAGCGGGTGCAGCAGCGGGCGGAGTGGGATTGTCAGGCGATGTTGGGCGCGCTCTATTACCGCGACCGGATCGGTACGGTGTTGTCGGCCCGGATCAGCGGGATGAGCAAGCGGCGCCTCTTCTTCACCCTGGACGAGAGCGGGGTGGAGGCGTCGATGGCCGTCGACCGGCTGGCGGGCATCTACGATCTCGATGCACGCAACCATCTGCTGCGTGGCCGCCGCCACGGTCGCACCTTCCGCCTGGGCGATCCGGTGCGGGTCTCGTTGGAGGGGTGCGATCCGGTGCGTGGCCAGATCCGGGTCGCAATCGCCGAGGAGTAGGCAGGCGCATCCTTCCCCACCGGCGAACGTCGATCGACCTCCTTACTGTCCGGTCATCTCCGGCACGATGGCGTGGAGCGCCCGGCGCACCTCGGCCGGATCGCGCCGGTTGCATGCCTCGCCCAGTTGCGCCAGCGCTGCTTCCAGCCAATCCCACTCCACTTCGCGCCCTTCGGCCAGACGGATCTTGTGGTGTGCGGTGGGCAGCAGCCGCTCCTCCTCGTGGAACAGCTCCTCATAGAGCTTCTCCCCCGGACGCAGGCCGGTGAACTCGATGGCGATGTCCACGCCCGGCTCCAGTCCGGAGAGGCGGATCATCTTCTCGGCCAGGTCGACAATGCGCACCGGCCTGCCCATGTCGAGCACGAAGATCTCACCACCCTGGCCCATCGCCGCCGCATGGAGGATCAGCCCCACCGCCTCGGGAATGGTCATGAAGTAGCGGGTCACCTCCGGGTGGGTGACGGTCACCGGTCCGCCGGCGGCGATCTGCTGCCGGAAGAGCGGCACCACCGACCCCGCCGAGCCGAGGACGTTGCCGAAGCGGGTGGTGATGAAGCGGCAGCCGGGGCTGCGCCCGTCGAGATTCTGGCAGAAGATCTCCGCCGCCCGCTTGCTTGCGCCCATCACATTGGCCGGGTTGACCGCCTTGTCGGTGGAGACCTGGATGAAGCGCTCCACCCCCCGTTCCGCGGCCAGGGTGGCCAGAGCGCAGGTGGCCAGGGTGTTGGTCTTCACCCCTTCGATCGGATTGCACTCGACCAGCGGTACATGTTTGTAGGCGGCGGCGTTGAACAGCAGCTCCGGCCGGTAGTGCTCCAGGATCCAGGCCACCCGCCCGCGATCGCGGATGTCCCCGAGCAGCGGTACGGTCTCGCACCCATTCCCGCCGTCGCGCAGCTCCCGGTCGATGCGATAGAGGTTGAACTCGCCGTGATCGAACAGTAGCAGCCGGCGCGGTGCGAAGGCGCGCAGTTGCCGGCAGAGCTCGGCACCGATGGAGCCGCCGGCGCCGGTGACTAGCACCGATCGGCCACGGATGGTTGCGCGCACTAGATCCGGATCCATGCCGACCTCATCGCGGCCGAGCAGATCCTCGATGCGCAGCGGGCGCAGGGCGCTGACCGTCACCTTGCCGCCGGCCAGTTCGGGCAGTGAGGGCAGGGTGCGGCAGGTCACCCCCGCCCTGGCGGAGAGATCGAGGATGCGGTTGATCGTCTCCGGCGGCGCCGAGGGGATGGCCAGCAGCACGATGTCGGCCTCCAGCTCCGCCGCCAGAGCGGGCAGTTGCGCGCACTCCCCCAGCACGCGCACGCCGTGGACCTCCAGCCCCTGCTTGCCGGGATCGTCGTCGAGCAGGCCGACCGGCAGATAGTCGCGGCTGCGCAGCAGCTCGCGCAGCAGCAGCTCGCCCGCCTCCCCCGCGCCGACGATCAGCGCCCGTTGCGCTCCCGAGGCGTCGAGCCGCCAGCGGTGGTCCTTGTGCCAGCGGTAGAGCATGCGTGGCGCGGCCAGGCCGATGGCCAGCAGCAGTGGGTAGAGCAGCAGCACCGAGCGCGGTACGGCGTCGAGCCGCCACAGGATGAAGTGGGCGATGAAGAGCAGCGCGCTTCCGGTCAGCACCGCCTGCGCGATGCGCAGCAGATCGGGCAGCGAGGCGAAGCGCCAGATGCCGCGGTAGAGGCCGAAGCGCTGGAACACCGCCCCCTGCAGCGGCAGGGCGAGCAGCAGCAGTTGGCCCAGCGCCGGGAGATGGGCCGCCGGGATCGGGCCGAGGTTGAAGCGCAGCCAGAAGGCGAGCAGCAGGGCGAGCGGGATCCAGATCAGGTCGTGCAGCACCGCCATCCAGCGGCTGCGCCAGAGCGGGATGCGCGGCCGGCCGGTGCGCCCTACCATGGGGTGGTCTCCTGGTGGTGAACGCGCCGCCGGTACTGGTAGTGGAACTTGCGTCGCAGCAGTCCACCCGGGTCGTCGGGGACGCGCCGCAGCCACATCCGGCGCGCCTGCTGCTGCTCCAGCCGGCGCAGCGCTTCGGCACGGTGGTCGGGCGTTGCTGATGGCTGCTGCGGCTGTTCTCCTGCCATGGTGTGCGCTTGTCGGGCGTCGGCCGGCCGGTTCTTGTCGCGCTGTTCGGGGCGGGATCGCTGTTGAGCGGCCTGCGCGTCGTGTTGTTCCTTCTTTAGGCTCTGGCCCGCATGTTGTGTGGGCTTTTGTTGATCTTTTTGGCCGCCCTGCCGTACGGATCGCTGCGGTTTCGACTGCTGCCCGGTGTCGCCCTTGTCCCGATCGGATTGCTTCGGTTGTCGGCCCGGCCGGTTGGCTTCGGCGTGCCGTTGCCGCTGGCTTTGCTGCTGGTGGGCATCGCCCTTGTTGTTTCGGCTGCCGCCCTGCGCGCTTTCGGTCTGGTTCCGCCGCAACAGCCGTCGGACCAGCGCGCGGTTGAAGGCGGCATCCTCCATGTCGGGGGCGAGCTTGAGCGCTTGGTCGTAGGCGGCGATCGCCTGCGCGAGATGTCCGGCTTTGGCCAGCGCATTGCCCCGGTTGTACCAGTCGTCGGCGGTGGCCGGGTGGTCGAGCGCGCGGGCCGCGGCGGCGAACTCCCCGGCGCGGTAGTGGGCCACCGCCCGCCAGCGGCGGTCGAGAAAGCGCCCTGCCGCCTCCTTCGCCCTGCCCTGTTCGAGCAGGGCCATCCCCTGCTGGTCGCGGTTGCGCCACCAGTCGGAGCGCTCCATCGCCGAGGCTGGCTGCGGCGGCAGCATCAACACCATCAGCAGGGTGAGCAGCCAGCCGCGGCGGAAGGCGAGGGCGGCGAGCAGCAGCAGCGGGGGCAGCAGCCACACCCCCTCCTCGCGCCAGCGATCGCCGAGGGCCTGGCGCGCCTTCGGCCTGGGCTGCGCGTCGTGGCGCGGGGCGAGCAGCGGGGTCAGCCGATCGAGGTCGCGATCATCGAGCGTGGCGCGGGCGAAGAGTCCGCCGCCGGCGCGGCTGATCCGCTCCATCGCCGACCAGTCGCTGCGGGCGATGACGATGTTGCCGCCGGCATCGGTGACGAAGCCGCCCTCGCCGGGGATCGGTGCGCCATCGCGGGTGCCGAAGCCGAGCAGGCTGACCCGGTGGCCGTGGCGGCGCAGTCGCGCTGCCGCCTTGGCACCGGATTCGGCGCTGTCGGTCAGCACCACCACCTGACCGTGGGCGACGCCGCCATTGGCCAGCAGCTGTTGCGCCTTATCCAGTGCCAGGTCGAGGCGGGAGCCTTGGGCGGGCATCATTTCCGGTCGCAGCACCGGCAACTGCTGGGCGATGACCCGGGTGTCGTCGGTCAGCGGCACCACCACGAACGGCTCCGCGGCGTAGACGATCAGTGCGGTCTCCCCCTCCTTGCGCCGGGCGAGCAGGTCGGTGAGCTTCTCCTTGGCCCGGGTGAGGCGATTCGGCTTGAGGTCGCCGGCCAGCATGGAGCGGGAGAGGTCGAGCAGGATGACCAGCGCCTGCTGCTGACGGAACAGCGGCTGAGGCAGTCTGTGCCACGCAGGTCCGGCCAGGGCGATGGCGGCCAGCAGCAGCCCGGCACCGAGCAGCGCCATCCACCTGTTGCGTCGGGGCGCGTCGCAGCCGATCAGCAGGGCATCGAGCAGCGCCGGGTCGCACACCGCCTGCCAGGGGGAGCGGTGGGCACCATCGCGGCGCAGCAGCAGCCAGATTACTCCGGCGATGAGCGGCAGGCTCAACAGCCACCACGGCCGCAGGAAGTGGAACGCCATCGGTGGCGGCAGGAATCAGGCGCGGCCGGTGCTGCCGAAGCCGCCGCTGCCGCGCGCGGTCTCATCCAGCGCCTCCACCGGTCGCCAGGCCGCCCGCAGGCAGGGAGCGATCACCAGTTGGGCGATGCGCTCGCCGCGCTGGATGGTGAACGGCTCCCGACCGTGGTTGATCAGGATCACTCCCACCTCGCCACGGTAATCGGCATCGATGGTTCCCGGTGCGTTGAGCACGGTGATGCCGTGTTTGAGCGCCAGCCCGGACCGGGGGCGCACCTGCGCCTCCATGCCGTCGGGCAGGGCGATGGCGAAGCCGGAAGGGATCAGTGCGCGCTCCCCCGGGGCGAGGGTGACCGGCTCCTCCACCGCCGCGCGGATGTCGGCGCCGGCGGCGTGGTTCGATCCGTAGGCGGGCGGCTCGATGCCCGCGCCGTGGGGCAGCCGCCGGATTGCGATCTCAATCTGCTGCATGGTCGATTCCGTCCGTTTGATCTCGATGCTGTTCGGTACAAGGCGGCCACTGATCGAGGATTCGCTGGACGATGGCTCTGGCGGTGGCCTGCTTGCTGCCGCCTGTGATCGGCCGGGGCGCATCCTGCGCGGTCAGCCACCAGAGGCGGTCGTGTCCGGCAGCCCCCATGTCGGCGATGTCGTTGACCACGATGGCGTCCGCCTGTTTGGCGGTCAGCTTGCGCCATCCTTCGGCCAGCGCAGTCTGGGGATCGTCGCCCACGGCCTCGGCGGCGAAGGCGACCACCCGCCTGGGGCGCGTCGCACCCGATGCCGCCACTGTGGCGACGATATCGGGGTTGCGCTCCAGTTGCAGCGTCGGCGCCTCCGCCGTGCCGCGCTTGAGTTTGCCGGCGTGCGGCCGGGCCACGCGGTAGTCGGCGACGGCGGCGGCGGCGAGGAAGAGGTCGCATCCGCCGGCCGTCTCCTCCAGCGCCGCCCGCAGCATCTCCCGGGCCGACTCGACCGCGCGGGTGTCGACCCCCTCCACGGAGGGGGTTCCCGGCCCGGCGATCAACGTCACCTCCGCACCATACCTCGCCGCTTCACCGGCGATGTGTGCCCCCAGCCGGCCGGAGGCGCGGCTGGTCAGGATGCGGACATCGTCCCACCGCTCCCAGGTCGGCCCGGTGGTGACCACCCAGCGGGAGCCGCGCAGCCGCTGCGGCGTGCAGAGGGTGACGATCTCCTCGAGCAGCGCCGAGGGTGTGCGCATGCGGCCGGGCCCCTCTTCGCCGCAGGCGAGTGCGCCCGCCTCCGGCCCCGAGATGTGCGCCCCGTCCGCGCGCAGCCGCGCCACGTTGCGCTGCGTGGCCGCTGCCTGCCACATCGAGCGGTTCATCGCCGGAGCGAGCAGCAGCGGCCGCTCGCAGACCAGCGCCACGGTGGTGAGCAGGTCGTCGGCGACGCCTGCGGCCAGCTTGGCCATCAGGTCGGCGGTGGCCGGGGCGATGACCAGCAGGTCGGCCCAGCGGGCCAGCTCGATATGGCCCATGCGGTGGTCGGTGGTGCATGAGAAGAGCGCCTCCCCCACCGGCGCGCCGCTGAGCGCCTCCATGGTCAACGGGGTGATGAACTTGCCGGCGGCGCGGGTCATGATGCAGCGCACCTCGGCCCCCGCCTCCCGCAGCAGCCGCACCAGCTCGGCGCTGCGGT
Source organism: Zetaproteobacteria bacterium (assembly GCA_003696765.1). Taxonomy (NCBI): domain Bacteria; kingdom Pseudomonadati; phylum Pseudomonadota; class Candidatius Mariprofundia; species Zetaproteobacteria bacterium. Next base: position 12,439 of record RFFX01000059.1, read on the forward strand.
AGCAGGCGATGCCGCCGCTCAGCCCGAGCAGGATGCGCCGACCGGCAAGCATCGGTGTCGGTACCGTGCTGTTCAGGGCGCGGTCAGTCAGCCTTGCTGTAGCTCGGCCAGTTTCGCCATCACCTCCTCGACATGGCCCTTGACCCGCACCTTGCGCCAGACGGCGCGCACGATCCCCTCCGGGTCGATGATGAAGGTGGAGCGCTCCACACCCATCGTCTTGCGGCCGTACATGTTCTTCTCCTGGATGACGTCGAAGGCGCGGCAGAGGGCCTCGTCCGGGTCGGAGATGAGCGGGAAGTTGAGCTGCTGCTTCTCGCTGAAGCGCTGGTGCGACTTGATGCTGTCGCGGCTGGCGCCGAGTACCACCGTGTCGGGGATGCCGCCCTGGCAGCGGTCGCGGAAGTCGCACGCCTCGGTGGTGCAGCCCGGTGTGCTGTCCTTGGGGTAGAAGTAGAGGATCACCCAGCGGCCGCGGAACTCTTCCAGCCGCCTGGTCTCCCCTCCAGGATAGAGAGTGAAGGGGATCCCTCCAGGGGCGGGATCCCCGCAGTTGATGGCGTAATCGGTCATCGTTGATCCAATCGCAAAAAAGTCCCTCCATGGACTTTTTGCTCGCCGGCGATCGAAGCGCGCGTCGATCGCCGTACACCTAAGATTGCCTGCGCAACCTTAGGTGTTGCGCAGCCCTCCGTGGCCGCGGAGGAGGTCTTCGCAAGAAGCCGGCATGGTTGATCGATCCTGGCTCGATGTCAGGCTGCGCATGGTATGGATTCGCATCCGGCGCGTCACCATGGTGCCGTGCCGGGAACGGGGAGGGGCGACGATGCCCACGGGAGCCCGCGGGTGGAGCTGCCCTCCCCCGGCAAGAGGGTACGTTCAGGGAGCAGCAGGATGATCGCGTTGATCGACTACGGGATGGGCAACATCCATTCGGTCACCAAAGCGCTGGAGCGGGTCGGCGGCGAGGTGCGGCGGGTGACCCGGCCGGAGGGGCTATCCGGCTGTGCGCGGATCGTCATCCCCGGTGTCGGCGCCTTCCGCGACTGCATGGCCACCCTGCGCGCCCGCGGGCTTGATGCCGCACTGATCGATGCGGCCGCCGCCGGTGTGCCCCTGCTCGGCATCTGTCTGGGGATGCAGATCCTGCTCTCCCGCTCGTATGAGTTCGGCGTGCATATGGGGCTGGGCCTGATCGACGGCACCGTCGAGCCTTTTCCCGACTCCCTGCCGGCGCAGGGGTGCAAGATCCCGCACATGGGCTGGAACGACATCGAGCCTACGGTCGGCCACCCGGTGCTGGATGCGATCGCCGGGCGCCAGCTCTACTTCGTCCACTCCTACTTCTGTCGGCCGTATGACGATACGCACCTCCTGGCGCGCTGCCGCCACGGCACGGTGGGCTTCGCCGCCGCCATCGGCCGGGGTCATCTCCTGGGGGTGCAGTTCCATCCGGAGAAGAGCCAGTCGGCGGGGCTCGATCTGCTGCGCGCCTTCGTGACGTGGCGGCCGTGACCTCCGCACATAGAGGGCCATCGTGGCCGTGGAGAGCGTGGTTCTCCTCCGGGTGTCGGATCGGGCAGGTGTGACACAGATCACAGCGGGGGCGTCGTCGGGTGGCACGATGCGCCCCGGCTTGCCGCACATCTCCCCCCGATGTGCGGGATGAGGCCCGGTGGAGCGCCGCCGATCTCCCCCCCCTTGGTGGCGCTCCCGGGCCTCGCAAGCCGCCCGTCCCGTCTTCCCCCATGTTCCGACGACCTCTTGCGATACCGCTGGTTCCGCCCCGTCGCGTCCGCCCGGTGTCCGCCCGGTGGTCAGCGCGGGGGGGCTGCGGCTAGCGTTGGCGGCATGAGCCGCATCTCCCGGTTGCGCAGGATGCTCGATCAGCGCATCCTGATTCTGGATGGCGCGATGGGCACGATGATCCAGCGCCACAACCTCACCGAGGCCGACTACCGGGGCGAACGCTTCGCCGACTGGCCC
>RFFX01000060.1 GCA_003696765.1 Zetaproteobacteria bacterium
CGCTATTCCGGGCCGACAGCGAGCAATACCGGCTGGCCACCGAGGAGACGATGCAGCTGCTGCGCTGGCTCAGGCAGTTCGCGGATTCGTAAGGGAGGACAACATGCGTGCAGCCGTACCTTCATACATGCGCGACTTGGAGCAAGCCCCGCCGGGGCATCGTTTCGGCATCTACTTCGCGGGCTGGACCGAAGGCTGGCGGTTGGCGGACAAGCAGAAGCAGCAGGCGTTGGCCGGCATCCGGCTCGGCACTGGCGACCACGCGCGCCTCGATGCCCTGATCGCCCGCCAACAGGAGCAAGCCGGAAAACTCGGCGATGCGCTCTTTTCCATCGTGGCGAAATCGACTGCGCCGTTCGTCACCGGCATGGGCTACGAGCATCCGCTGGAGAACGGCTTTGCGTTTTTGAACCCCTATGGCCTGCCCTATCTGCCGGGCGCCTCGATCAAGGGGGTACTGCGCGATGCCGCCCGTGATGTGGGCATCGAGGATGCCGTGGCCGACAGGCTGTTTGGCAGCAGCAATGCCGAGGATGATGCCCGTCGCGGGGCGCTCAACTTCTGGGACGCCTTTCCGCAAGGAAAGCTGATGGTGGAGATCATGACGCCACACCATTCGGGCTACCTGCAGAATGGCGGCACGCCGCACGATTCGGAGAAACCCAATCCGATCCCGTTCCTCGCCGTAGCACCCGGCGCGCGGTTCCATTTCTTTGTCCAGCAAATCGGCGATGTCGGCGACTGCGACTGGCGGGAGGTGCTCGCACAGTGCTTCCAGCACGCCTTCGACTGGCTCGGCTTCGGTGCCAAGACCGCGGTCGGCTACGGTGCGATGAGCGAGGATCCGGCGGAGGTCGAACGGCGCAAACGCGCGGAGGCGGCGCGCAAGCGGGCCGAGGAGAAGGCCCGCCGCCAAGCGGAGGAGGAGCGCAAGGCACGCGAGGCCGAAGCGCGCAGGCAGGCCGAACTGGCGGCGATGCCGGCGCACCAGCGGGCGCTCGAACTGGCAAAAGAGGAACTTGAACGGCTGATTCCATGCATGCGATCAGGCGGCGACTACGGTCCGCTTCGCCATGTGGTGAAGGAGTTGATCGCCAACGCCCAGGGTTGGGATGCGACGGCGCGGCGCGAGGTCGCCGACTGGCTGGAGCAATCGCTCACCGCGCTGAAGAACGGCTGGCGTCATCCCGATCTGAACGCGAAAAAACGCAAGCAATGGGAGAAGAAACAGCGCGACGCGCTGGAGAAGCTTCGCCATGACTGACCTCCTCATCTCCTTCCTCGGCAAGCAGCGGCGGGCGGAGGGAGGCTACCGGCTTGCCCGCTACCGTTTCGACGACGGCGATCTGGTCGAGACCCGCTACTTCGCTCAGGCGCTCAGGCGCAAACTCAATCCCGACCGGGTGTTGCTGCTCGGCACTTCCGGCAGCATGTGGGATGTGCTGATCGAGGATTGCGATGCCGGCCTGATCGACGACGATACCCGGCTCGCACTGATCGACGCGGTGGATCGGGAGGCGGTCGATCAGCCGCTGCTCGATGCGGTGGCGCGTGCGGTCGCCTCCAGCTGGGGGTGCGAGGTGCGGCTGGGGTTGATCCCCTACGGCCGCGACGAGGGCGAGCAGATGGCCATCCTGCGCGCCATGGCCGATGGGGCGCAGGGCGCGGAGCATGTCCACCTCGATGTGACCCACGGCTTTCGCTCGTTGCCGATGCTCGCCCTGATGGCCGCCTTCTATCTGCAGGTGGCGCGCGGACTGGAGATCGCCGGCATCCACTACGGCATGTTCGAGGCGCGCGATGCAGAGCAGACCGCGCCGGTGGTGCGGCTCGACGGCCTGCTCCGCTTCGGCCGCTGGATCGGCGCGCTGCGCCAGTACGACAAGGATGGCGACTACTCGGTCTTCGCCGACCTGCTGGCGGAGGCCGGGGTGTCGGGCACGCGCCAGCTCGCCGAGGCGTCCTTCTTCGAGCGCATCTCCGATGTGCGTCGGGCGACCAGCCGCATCAGCACCGCGATCCACGGACTTGACCAGATCGATGCGGAGTCCCATCCCGCCGCCGCGCTGTTCGCCCCCGAGTTGCAGCAGCGGCTCGGCTGGTTCCGTGAACCGTCGCCGGCCCAACGGGAGTGGGCGCTGGCCGAAGCCTATCTCGATCGCGGCGACTACCTGCGCGCGGCACTGATTGCGCTGGAGGCGGCGGTCTCTTCGGAGATGGAGCGCCAGGGGCATGCGATCGCTGATTTCGAAGCGCGCCAAAAGGTTCACGATGAATTGCGCGAACACAACGGCCATTACAAGCGACTGAACAGCCTGCGCAACCAGATGGCCCACGGCAGCCGGAAAAAGAGCCGTGACAGCGAGCGGGCCATGCGCGACGAGCAAACCTTGTGCTCCACCCTCGGTAGCCTGATTCGTCAGCTCCGCAGTCGATATGGCTGATTCCACCGTCTGGTTCGTCTCCCGCCATCGGGGCGCGGTGGCTTGGGCCGCCCGCCACGGCATCATCGTCGATCGGCTGGTCGCCCACCTCGATCCGGACGAGGTGGCCGCCGGAGACACGGTGATCGGCACCCTGCCGGTCCATCTCGCCGCTCGGGTCTGCGCGCGCGGCGGCCGCTACCTCCACCTGAGTCTGGACATCCCGCCTGAACTGCGCGGGCATGAACTCTCCGCCGACGACATGGACTCCTGCCGCGCTCGCATCGAGCCCTACGAGGTGCGCCGTGTTCAGTGAGCCGACCTGGTTGCTGCTCGACCATTTCGGCATCCTGCTCGGCGATCTTCTGATGGGATGTACCGTCATCGGCGCCGTGGTCGGCTTCGTCCGCCGCAATGACCTGCGTCGCTGGCTGCGCACCAACAGCTTTCCCGAAGTCGGCGGCGAGTTCGATCCCGCCGAGCAGGACTGGGACGCGGTCGTCTTCACCGTCAGCCGCGAGGAGGTACCGCGCTGGGTGATGGAGCGCGTCCGTCCGCGCAGCGTCGCCTTCGTCGGCACCGAGCAGTCGCGTCCGGTGGTCGAGCGGCTCGCCGCCTTCTCCGGGGAGCATTCGATTCGGGTTGCGTCGAGCCATACGGTCGATGCCGACGACCCCGCCGACGCCCGCCGGGCGGTGGCGGCGGCGTTGACGGCGCTGCGCGAGGCCGGCCATACCCATCTGGCCGTCGATGTCACCGGCGGCAAGACGCCGATGAGCATCGGCGCCTTCATGGCCGCGGAGGAGCGGCAGAGCGACTCGATCTATGTGGCTTGCGCCTTTGATCCCCGGCTGAAGAAGCCGGACATGACCACCGCGCGCATCCTGCGCATCTCCGGCGGCTGACCGGATAGGTGATGGGTCGAGGTGATAGGTGATCAGGTGATGGAGGTGATGGGGTCGGACCATGATAACTATTTGATTATCCAGGGAAACGCCCCTGTTTTGACGGCATATACGGGCTTAGAGACGCCTTTTTAGGGCCAAAAAGCGGCCTCTAAGGGAATCTCAACGACGGAGATGGGAATCGTTAGCCCGCCCATTTTGGTGCCGAAATGGGGCTTCTAAGCAGGTAAAACGGCCGTTTTACCAGAAAATAACGCTAGTTATCAGTTGGTTCGCTTGGTCCGACCCCGACGGCCGACGGCCCCTTCCGCGCCGTCGCAAGCTTGCGACTGCTGCGCGGTTCTGTGCGGGCTTCTACCATGCGGGTGATGGAACGCCGTCTCTATCTCGCCGCCTACGATGTCGCCGATCCCCCCCGTCTGCAGCGGATGCTGGCGGTGGTCAAGCGCTACGCCACCGGTGGGCAGAAGTCGGTATTTGAATGCTTGCTGACCGAGGCCGAGCGCCGACGGCTGCTCGCCGCCACCCGCGAGGAGATGGACGATGCGGTCGATCGCTTTCTGCTGCTCCGGCTCGACCCGCGCTGCAAGCCGCAACTGCTCGGCCTGGCGCTGCCGCCGGCGGATCCAGAGTTTTTCTACTATGGCTGATCAAATCGCCAAAAGTCCGTCCATGGACTTTTTGCGATCCGATCATGGCTGATCGTTCAATCGGGGAGGGAACTCCATGTCTCATGAAATGGCGATTGCGGACATGTTTGCCGCCAACGAAGCGGGCAAGGTCCGCGTGCTGGTCAAGAGTGACCGCGAATGCTACATCCTCGGTGCGGACAACATCGGTCAAGGCTTCGCCTACGACCGGGAGGAGATCGAGGCTGCCGCCATCATCGCCTCGGTCTTCGAGATCGAGTGGGTCGAGGAGCCCTGAGCCGTGCAGACCCTGATCATCGACCGCAAGGGCAGCCGCCTCTCCCTGCGTGACGGCCGGCTGCGCATCGAGCTGCCCGACGGCGAGCGGACGCAGCACATTCCGCTGACCATGATCGAGCGGGTGGTGGTCACCGCCGGGGTCGATCTCCACACCGCGCTGCTCGGGGCGCTGGCCGAAGCCGGGGTGTCGCTGCTGATCCTCTCCCCGCGCGACCATCGCCGCATCGCCATCGTCACTCCGCCCCACGGCCGCGACCATGCGGTGCGCCTGGCCCAGTACAGGGCGGCGGTCGACCCGGAGCGCTGCGTCCGCATCGCCGCCGTAGTGGTGCGGATGAAGCTGCTCGCCCAGTGCCGCAACCTGCGCCGGCTGGCCCGTCGTCCGGCGCCGGTACGCGAGGCGTTGCGCACCCTGCCGGAGCTGGCCCGTCGGCTGCGCGATCCGTCCGACATGACGCTGGGCCAGGTGCGCGGCCTGGAGGGTGGGGGTGCGGCCTGCTACTTCGCCGCCCTCGCCGCCGCGCTGCCCGAATCGCTCGGCTTCACCGGGCGCAACCGCCGTCCGCCGACCGATCCGCTCAACGCCCTGCTCTCGCTCGGCTACACGCTGCTCCACTTCGATGCCGTGCGCGCGCTGCTCGCCGCCGGTTTCGACCCCTGCATCGGCTTTTTGCACAGCGCCGAGTACAGCCGCGAATCGCTGGCCTGCGACCTCATCGAACCGCTGCGTCCGGCGGTCGACCGCTTTGCGCTCGACTGCTTCCACCGCCGGCTGCTGCGGCCGGAGCATTTCGTTGTCCAGCAGGGGGCCTGCCGCATGGGCAAGGCCGCCCGGCGCGCCTTCTACATCGCGTGGGAGGAGTTCGCCCCCGTGCCGCGGCGGGCGTTGCGCCGCGCCATTCCCATCCTGCGGCGCGAGGGGATCGGCTGTTGAGCGCTGAGCGTCTGCCGCTCTACCTCGGCGCGCGGGCCGCCGTCCGGCTCGATGACGGCCCCAGCCTGGTGCTCTCCGCCGAGGGGCTGGCCGGCAGCCGGGTGCCGCTCGACCGCATCTCGCGCCTGATCGCGCCGGTCGGCTGCGGGTTGGACGAGGAGGTGCTGCTGGCCTGTGCCCGCCGTGGCATCCCGGTGCTCTGGCAGGAGCGGGACGGCACGCCGCTGGCCTGGCTGGTCACTCCCGGCCGCCCGCCGCGGCTTGGCTGGCGCGAGCGGATGGCCGGCGCGGTCGCCAGGTCCGACTGGCCGGCCCGCTACGGCATCTGGCGCAGCGCGCAGCTGGCCATGGCCCGGCGGGTGCAGGAGGAGCGGCTGGAAGGCTTCTCCTTCGGAGCAGCGCTGGCTCGTGGATCATATGGTTGCGGTGTGCCGGGGGAGGCGGCATCGACGGGCGCGGCTGCACAGGATTGGGCCCGCCATACGCGGGAGGATGGCTCGGATCCATGGCTCGATGCGCTGCTTCGGCGCACGGCCATCCCGCTGTGGCTCGGGCGCTGTGCCATCGGGCGCTGGCGGGGCTGTGCGTTGCTGTTGCTGGCCGAGCACTGGCAGGCGATCGGTGTGGATGCCGCCGCCATGGTCTGGACGGCGCGGCGGGTCAACATCGGTGCCGACATGGCCCGCTGCCTGGCCCTCGGCATGCTGGAGCCGGGTTTTCGTCGCAAAAGCAGCCTGCGTCTGTGGCGCCGGATTGCGCTGCACGATTGCGCCGCCGTCCAGCACACCGCCGTGACCCTGTTTGAGCATCACAAGGTGGCCATGCTGCACCTTGCCGCCGCGTTGCACGATCGGTTTCACCGCTGGCTGCTGGAGCTGGAGTCATGCCGCTGAACCGGCGCATCCCCTGCCTGATCTGTTACGACATCGCCGATCCGAAGCGGCTGGCGCGGCTGCATCGCAAACTGGCCCGGGAGGCGGTGATGGTGCAGTACTCGGTCTACTACTGCGAGCTGACCGCCGCCGCCATCGAGCGGATCAAGGAGATGATCGCCGGGATTATCGATCCCGGCGCGGATGATGTGCGCATCTATACCCTGCCGGAGCGCTTTGACCTTGCGCTGATCGGCCAGCCGGCCAACGACAGTTTGCCCGTGCTCAGGCGGCGTGCTAACCTGCGCAAGGTGGAGGATGGCCCTTGCCCGTGACGATGTCTCAGAAAATCATGATACTTTCCTGCAAAACCATCATCACTGGTGAACACCGCTCCCTGCGCCGATGTATGGAATGGCGCCGTGCAACCATCGGTTTTTCCAGCATCTCTTGCGTGGGGGCGATCTGAACGCAGACCCGATCTTCAGGGGATTACGACCGTCAGGGCGGCGGCGACCGCTAACTTCGTGCCGCATCTGAACG
>RFFX01000061.1 GCA_003696765.1 Zetaproteobacteria bacterium
ACGGCCCGCGCCTGCAGGCCAAATACGGCGCGGCGATGAAGCTGTGCAGCTTCGCCGTGGTCTCGGTCGGCTTCGAGCGCATCCTGTGGCGCCGGGTGCTCTGAGAGCCCGTTTCCCCGATCGTGGAAGATCGATGGAAGGGGTCCGCGCTCCTATGCCGCCTGCTCCTCCTCTTCCGTTGCCCTGATCCTCCAGCCGCAGCCCGCACGGGGGCAGAGCAGCTCGGTGCCGTTGCGTTTGGTGGTCTTGCGGGTGACGAAGGGGGCGCCGCACTCCGGGCAGGGGCGGGCGACCGGTTCGTTCCACAGGGCGTTCTTGCATTTGGGATAGCCGGAGCAGGAGTAGAACACTTTGCCCCGGCGTGACTTTTTCTCGAGGAAGGTGCCGGAGCCGCACTCCGGACAGGTCACGCCGGTGTCCCGCGGCTGCTCCAGCGGTTGGATGTTCTTGCACTTCGGGTAGGCGGAGCAGCCGAGGAACCTGCCGTAGCGCCCCTGTTTGACGACCATCGGTGCTCCGCATTTGTCGCATGTGCGGTCGGTGACCTCTTCCGCTGCTCCCTCCTCCCGCTCCCCTTCGATCGGGCGGGTGTACTTGCACTTGGGGTAGCCGGTGCAGGCGTAGAAGCGGCCGTAGCGCCCCAGCTTGATGGCCAGCGGAGCGCCGCAATCGGGGCAGGACTCCCCGGTCTTCTCCATCGGCCGCGCGCTGTCTGCCGCCTTGTCGACGTCGGCCTTGAACGGTTGCCAGAAGGAGCGCAGCAGCGGTTTCCACCCCGCCTCGCCGCGGGCGATGGCGTCGAGCTTCTCCTCGATGTCGGCGGTGAAGCCGGTGTCGACGATGTCGGCGAAGTTGCGCACCAGGAACTTGTTGACCCATTCGCCCACCTCGGTGGGGACGAAACGGCGTCGCTCCATCCGCACGTAGTCGCGCTCGCGCAATACGTTGAGGATCGAGGCGTAGGTCGAAGGCCGTCCGATACCGTGTCGCTCCAGCTCGCGGACCAGCGTCGCCTCGGTGAAGCGCGGCTTGGGCTCGGTAAAGTGCCGGCGCGGTGTGACCTTGTCGATGGCGACCGGCTCCCCCTCGGCCATGGGGGGGAGCATCCGCTCGCCCTCCTCCTGCTCGTTGTCGTCGCGCCCCTCGGTGTAGAGCGTGCGGAAGCCGGGAAAGCGCACGGTGGAGCCGGTGGCGCGCAGGGTGAGTCCACCCCCGGTCAGCTCGACCCGTATCTGGTCGAGGATCGCGGCGGCCATCTGGCTGGCCACCGCCCGCTGCCAGATCAGGTTGTAGAGCCGCCACTGTTCGCCGTCGAGCGCCTCTTTGAGCTGTTCCGGCGTGCGGGCGGCGGAAGAGGGGCGGATCGCCTCGTGCGCCTCCTGCGCATTCTTGCTTTTGGTCTTGAATCGGCGAGGTCGCTCCGGCAGGTAGTCGGGACCGAAGCGTTCGGCGATGAGCCTGCGCAGTGCGGTGAGCGCGTCGTCGGAGAGGGCGACCGAGTCGGTACGCATGTAGGTGATCAGGCCGATGCGTTCCCCGTCGACCTCCACCCCTTCGTAGAGCCGTTGGGCGATCTGCATCGTCTTGCGTGCGGTAAACCCGAGCTTGCGCGCCGCCTCCATCTGCAGCGTGGAGGTGATGAAGGGGGGCGGGGGTGTCTGCCGGGTCCCTTTTTTCACCACCTGATCGACATGGAAGGAGGCCGCTTCGATGCGCCCGGCCAACGCGCGGGCGGCCTTGCCGTCGGGGATGGCGAACTTGGTCAGCTTCGTTCCGTCCACCGCATGCAGTTGCGCCTCGAAACGGCCTCCCCTCCCCGTGCAGGCGGCCTCGATGGTCCAGTATTCGCGTGGCTTGAAGGCGCGGATCTGCTCCTCGCGCTCGCAGATCATGCGCAGCGCCACCGACTGCACCCGGCCGGCGGAGAGCCCGCTGCGGATCTTGCGCCAGAGCAGCGGTGAGAGGGTGAAGCCGACCAGGTAGTCGAGGGCGCTGCGGGCCTGCTGGGCGTCGACCAGATGCTCGTTGATCGACTCGGGGTGGGCGAAGGCCTCGCGGATCGCCCGTTCGGTGATCTCGTGGAAGGTGACCCGCTGCACCTGCTTGCCTTCGAGCAGGCCGCGCTGACGCATCACCTCGGCCACATGCCAGGCGATCGCCTCCCCCTCGCGGTCGGGGTCGCTGGCCAGGATCAGGGTGTCGGCCCGCTTCAGCGCGTTGGCGATGGCGTCGAGCCGCTTCTTCCTGTCGGCGATGATCTCGTATTCGATGGCGAAGTCCCGTTCGGGATCGACCGAGCCGTCCCGCTTGGGGAAGGCGCGCACATGGCCGTAGGTGGCGAGCACCTTGTAGCCCTTGCCGAGATACTTTTCGATGGTCCTGGCCTTGGCGGGCGATTCGACGATGACGACTGCGCTCATGGAAACAGGGGGGATCTCCAGGTGGATGGTGATGGGCGGCGACGCCTGCGGCTGGTCCGGCCGCGGCGGGCGTGCCGGGGGGCGCCGCCGGTCAGTCGGGGTGGGTCAGCGCGTAGCGATTTCCCGGCAGGCGCTCGATCACCCCGCGCATCTCGAGGGCGAGCAAGGCTGGGGAAAGGCAGGAGAGGGTCAAGCCGCTCTCCTCGACCAGGGCGTCGATGTGGCGGGGCTCCCGCGCCAGCAGGCGGCAGACGATCTCTTCGGTTTCGTTCTCCGGCGCGGCTGTCGGCGGCGGCCCGCAGTCGGCGGGCGACCAGCCCAGGGCGTCGCACAGCTGGCCCGGTGCATCGAGCAGTTGCGCCGCCCCCTCCCGGATCAGTGCGTGGCAGCCGCGGTGGCCTTCGCCCAGCACACTGCCCGGCACGGCGAAGAGCTCGCGGCCGTACTCCAGCGCGCGCCGGGCGGTGATCAGCGAGCCGGAGCGCCGCGCCGCCTCCATCACCACCGTGGCCGGCGTCAGGCCGGCGATGATGCGGTTGCGCCGGGGGAAGAAGTGGGCGCGGGCGCGGGTCTGCGGCGGCAGCTCGCTCACCACGCAGCCGCCGCCGTCACAGAGGGCTTCGATCTGTCGCCGTCGGGGCGTGTCGGCGGCGGCGATGCCGAATCCGAGCACAGCCACCGACGGCGCGTGGGCCTTGAGCGCGCCGTGGTGGGCGGCGCTGTCGATGCCCGGAGCCATGCCGCTGACGATCACCGCGCCGGCCTCCGCCCAGAAGCGGCTCCAGCGGCGGGTGACGGCGATCCCCTCCTGGGTGGCGCGGCGGGCGCCGACCACCGCCACCATGCGCGGCGCGGTCAGCGCCGCGAGGTTCCCGCGGTAGAAGAGCAACAGCGGAGCGTCGTCGCAGGCGGCGAGCTGTGGCGGATAGGTGTCGTCGTCGATGGCGCACAGGCCGATGCCGGCGCGGGCACATCGCGCCAGCAGTGGGGCGGGATCGAAAGCGGCCGCCCGCTCCAGCGCGGCGACCAGCCTGTCGCCCACACCACTGATCGTCCGCCACCCTTCGGGCCCCATCCGCCACAACGCCTCCGCACCGCCCGCCGCATCCAGCAGCCTGCGCCCGATCAGTTCGCCGACCCCTCGGGTCAGGGTCAGCCGGAGGGTGGCGACGGCGGCGGCCGTGGGAGGGGGAATCACGGGGTGACGGCGTCCTCGACGACGAAGCGTGCGGTGGTGTTGCCGTTCCAGTCGTTGCGCTCCAGCCGCCCGACCAGCGCCACCTCCATCCCTTCGCGCAGGGTGCCGGCCAGAGCGCCGGGGCGGAAGGCGATGGCGCCGATGCCCGCCCCCCCGGGTGCGCGCATCCAGAGCGAGAGGGCGCCTGCGCCGACGGTGCGCAGCCGGTGGATGACGGCGCGGTGGAGCAGCAGCCGGCAGGGTGGATTGCCTTCGCCGGTCGGCTCGAAGCGGGCGATCCGTTCGGCCAACGCCAGATGGCAGGCGTCGACGGTCAGGGCGAGGTCGATCAGCTCCGGCGGCTTGCGGATCCCCCCTTCGGCCAGTTGGCGGCTGACCGTGTCGGCGAAACGGTGCAGGAAGGCGCTCCATCGCCTCTTGGGCAGCGCGCAGCCGCCGGCGCCGGCGTGGCCGCCGAAACGGTCGAGCAGGTCGCTGCAGTCGGCGAGCAGCCGCTGGATGTGGAAGCCGGGGACGCCGCGCAGCGAGAGATGGATGGTCTCCCTCTCGTCGAGGTAGCCGATGGCCGCCGGCCGATGGGCCTTGCGCGCCAGCTTGCCGGCCACCAGCCCGACCACGCCGGGATGCCATTTGGGGTCGTAGGCGGCGATCAGCCCCTGATCGCCGAGACGGCGTCGCACCTGGCGCAGGGTCTCCGCCTCGACCGAGCGTCGCCGCCGGTTAAGCGCATCCATCTCCCCGGCCAGCGCTGCTGCTTCGGCGGGGTCGTCGGCCAGCAGCAGCCGGACGGCGGTCTCGCCGTGGTCCATGCGCCCGGCGGCGTTGATGCGCGGCGCGATCTGCCAGGCGATGGTCTCCACCCGCACCCCCTTCCCCGGGTCGCATCCGGCGACCCCAAGCAGCGCCTTCAGCCCGGCCGACGGCTGCTGTTGCATGCGCGCCAGCCCGTGGTGGACCAGGATGCGGTTGACTCCGGTCAGCTCCACCATGTCGGCGATGGTGGCCAGCGCCACCCGGTCGAGCAGCCGCTTGAGGTCGTAGGCGGGGGGGCGGCCTGCCGCCCGCAACAGCTTCCACAGGGCCGCCAACAGGAAGAAGGCGACGCCGCAGCCGCACAGTCTGCGGCCGGCGAAGCCGCAGTCGGCACGGGCAGGATTGAGGATGGCGAAGGCGGGCGGAAGCGCGCCTCCGCCATCGGCCTCGGGCAGATGGTGGTCGGTGATGATCAGATCCATGTCGTGCGCGGCCGCGGCTTCGGCGGCGGCGAAGCAGGTGATGCCGGTGTCGCAGCTGATCCCCACCCGGCAGCCGGATGCCGCCTGGCGGCGCACCGAGTCGACGGCGATGCCGTGGCCCTGGTCCGAGCGGTGGGGCACCTCCCAGGTGACCGCAAGCCCGGCGGCGCGCAAGCCTTCGACCAGCACGGCCGTGGCGGCGACGCCGTCGGCGTCGAAGTCGCCGAAGATGTGTACCCGCTCGCCGCGCTCCATCGCGGTGATCAGCCTGGCGGCCGCCTTGCCGGCATCGACCATGGACAGCGGGTCGGGCAGGCGGGCCAGGCGCGGGGCGAACCACTCGTCCTCCTCCCCCTCCAGCCCGCGGTGGCGCAGCAGCAGCCTCCATGCGGTGACCGGATCCCCGGCGCACTGCTCCTCGAGCCCCTCCCGCCACGGAACGCCGGAACGCCAGGCGAGCCGCCGCCCGAGCAGCGAGGTTGCGCTCTCCTGTTCGTCCATCGCCCGTATGCTGCGTCCGGCGGGGCGTGGGCGCCATCGGTTCGGTCCTCTGGTGCCGGTGTTGCCGGAAGATGGTGCCCCGGTGGCAGTGCGGATTTCGGGCTGTTTCGGCCAGCTTCCTGTTTTTTCTCCATAAGATGGTGTATATGCGCGATGGTCGCCGGGCCGCTCGCCCGCATCCTTCTTCGCGGCCGCGGCGCGGTTGTTGACACCCTTGGTGTCGGGTTTACCGTTTGGTCAGGTCCGCGGCGGGGGATGGGGGCGTACCCGCCCGGCGGCCGTGGCTGCGGACGGGGTTGCGATCGGATCAGGGAGGGCTCGCCTATGCGCATTCTGGTGGTGGACGACAGCGCGGCGGTTCGGGGCTACCACACCGACATCCTCAACCGGGCGGGGCACGAGACGGCGGTGGCGATCAACGGGGTCGAGGGGTTGGATAAGGCGCTGCTCGAGGACTACGACCTCTTCCTGGTCGACGTCAACATGCCCAAGATGGACGGCTATGAGTTCGTCCGCCAGATCCGCGAGGATGCGCGGCTGCGCGACCGGCCGGCGATCATGATCTCCACCGAGTCGAAGGGGCGGGACAAGATCGCCGCCTTCGATGCCGGGATCGCCCACAACGTCAGCCAGGCCAACCACGCCGCCGAAGTGATGGGCGTGAGCATGGCGGCGGTGCGCGCCGCGGCCGATACCACCAACCACAGCGTGGAGACGATGAATCAGGCCACCCAAAATCTGCGCCAGAGCATCGACGAGCTCGATCAGGTGGTGAAGAACTACATCGGTGAGACCGAATCGGACGACATCGAGCTGTTCTGACCGGCGGTGACGAAGGCGACGATCTCGGCCATCGCCTCCTTCAGCGTGCGTTGCGGCGCAAACCCGAGCGCGCGCAGCGGGCCGCTGTCGTAGCGGGCATCGCCGATCAGCTTGTCGAGCGCAGCCGAGTCGAGTGGGGGTCGGCGGCCGGTGACGGCGCCGATGGCGTCGCCGAGGGATGCGGCGGCGGTCAAGAGCGGCAGCGGCAGCCGCAGGCGGGGCGCCGGGCGGCCGAGGGCGTCATAGATCCACTGCGTGATCTGCTCGATGGCGTACTCCTCGCCGTCTGTGGCGATGAAGACGGTGCCGGCCGCCCCGGGATGGGTGGCCAGCAGCATCGCCGCGCGCGCCACATCGGCGACATGGATCATCGAGCGGCGGTTGCCGCAGGCCGGCAGCGGCGGGAAGCGGCGGCGGGCGATGGCGCGGATCATGCGCGGCAGGTTGCCCTTGTCGGTCGGGCCGTAGACCATCGCCGGCCGCAGGATCACCGGCTCCACCCTCTGTTGCGCCAGCAGCAGCCGCTCCGCCGCCCGTTTGGCCGCGCCGTAGGGGGTCTCGGGGGGGGCGGGGTCGTCGGCGCGCATCAGGCCGGGGCGCATCCCCGCCGCCTTGACCGAGGAGAAGTAGACCATGCGCCGCACGCCGGCGGCGCGGGCGGCATCGAGCAGACGGCCGGTGGCCTCGACGATCAGCGCGTCGTACTCGTCGCGCTCCTGCCGCCGCTCGGCCAGCGCATGGGCCTTGCCGGCCAGATGGAAGATCGACTCCACCCCGTCGAACAGCGCGGGATCGGGCGGGCTGCGCAGCTCCCACCGCCGCCAGCGGACGCCCTCGATCTCCGCGGGGCTGCGCGAGGTGCCGACCACCTCCCAGCCGGCCTCGCGACATTGCCGGGCCAGCTCCCGGCCGATGAAGCCGGTCACCCCTGTGATCAGGACGCGCATCGCGTGGTGGTCGGCTCTCGGTCGACGCCCGGCGGTCGGCCGGCGGAGGCTCCGCCGTTCGGGGAAGGGGCTCCCCTTCTAGGGTGCCTCGTCGGGTTGGGCGAGACCGATCCGGTGGACGGTCACCTTCTCCGGGCTGGTGCCGTAGCTGGTCTCGCCGGAGAAGGGCGACCAGACGTAGCGGGGGTGGACGATCTCCGGCGTCGGGACGAAGAAGGTGCCCAGATCGACCACCCCGACCAGCGTGCGGCCGACGGTGTGCATCACCCCCTCCAGCAGTCCGACGGTCAGGCCACGGAAGATGTGGTTGCCGTGCCCTTCGTGGATCACATACTTGGGCAACTCCAGCCAGCCGGTGGCGGTGTTGGCGAAGCCGCGGGCGAACTTGTCGGCCACGCTCTGGGCGTAGCCCTGTTCGGCGGCGGTGGCGGTGGGTGTGGCGAGCGCGCTGCCGAACAGCAGCAGCAACGCGGCCATGAGGCTTGATTTCATGTGCTGCTCCTCCTCCAATGGTGATGGCTCCGTCGCACGGCTGGCGGCCCCTTGCGAGACCGTCGGAGACGATGCGGCGGCAAGCGGACGGACTATGGAGGGGAAGCGGGCTGTGGTCAACGGTGCGCCGCGGCGGGTGGCCCTCTTCGGCGGCAGTTTCGATCCGCCGCACCGCGGCCACGACGCGCTGGTGCGCGCCGCGCTGCGGCTGCTGGAGCCGGAGCGGTTGCTGGTCGTCCCCGCGCTCGTTCCATTGCACCGGCGGCTCTCCGGCCGGGTCGGGCCGGAGCGCAGGCTGGCCTGGCTGCGTGCGCTCTGGCGCGACCTGCCGGAGGTGGAGGTGGTGGACTGGGAGCGGCGGCCGACGCCGACCATTGTCACCCTGCGCCGCTTTGCCGACCGTTTCCCCGGTGTGGTGCCGCTGCTGCTGCTCGGTGCCGACGCCGCCGCCGGGATGGAGGAGTGGGTGGGCTATCCCGAGCACCGCTGTTGGTGCAATCTGGCGCTCTTCCCCCGCGCCGGCGGGGAGGCGGCCGCTCCGCCGGCCGGCTGGCGTCTCTGCACGCCGGAGGCGTGGCAGCGGGATCCTGAGCCGAGCGGCCGGGTGGTGCGGCTGGCCGTGCGGCTGCCCGCGGTTTCGGCGACCGAGGTGCGACGACGGGCGCGCAGGGGAGAGGCGATCGACGCGTTGGTGCCGGAGGCGATCGCCGACGAGATCGCGGCCAGCTATGGCCGGGTGGAACGACAACAGGGAGCATGATGAATACCGACACTGCAGACGACGGAACCGAAGCGCTGGTGGAGGCGTTGCGCACGGCGCTGGACGACAAGAAGGCGGTGCAGCTGGTCACCCTCGATGTGCGCGGCTCCTGCGCCTTCGCCGACTACTTCATCATCGCCGACGGGCGCAACGGCCGCCATCTCAAGGCGCTGGCCGAGGCGGTGGTCGAGGTGGGCCACCGTTTCGGTCTCCCGGCCCCGATCGAGGGGCTGGATGCGATGGAGTGGCTGGTGATCGACCTGCTCGATGTGGTGGTCCACCTCTTCCTGCCCGAGACGCGCGAGTATTTTCAGCTCGAGCGGTTGTGGCAGGCACCGCCGGAGCGGCCGGCCTGCGCCAGCGGCTGATCGTCGTCGGGCGGGGCGATCCCGCCCTGGCCGAGTACGAGCAGCGCTTTGTGGCGCGGATCCGTCGCTTTGCACCGCTGGAGCTGGTGGAGCTGCCGGCAGGGCGGGAGCGGCGGGTGGAGCAGCGGCGCGTGCGGGAGTCGGCGCGCATCCTCCGCCGCCTGGAACGCGCCGGGATCTCGGTGCTCTTCGACGAGCGGGGGGCGGCGGTGGAGAGCCCGGGGTGGGCCGCCTTCCTCGACGGTCTGGCCGGCAACGCGGCGGTCGACTACATCATCGGCGGGGCGGATGGGGTCGAGCCGGAGCTGCGCCGGCGGGTCGACCACTGCTGGAGCCTCTCCCGCCTGACCCTGCCCCATCAACTGGTGCGGGTGGTGGTGCTGGAGCAGCTCTACCGCGCCCACTCCATCCGGGCGGGTCAGCCCTATCATCGTTCGTAGTCGGCAGGCGGCGAATCGGCGCGGCTGTCGCTCAGGGAGGGGGATTGGGATTCCCCGCCTCTACGATGTGGCGGCGGACTCCTGGGCGATGATCCCGGGCAGGGCGTGCAGCGCCTGCTCCAGCCGATCGGGCCGGGTGCCGCCGGCCATGGCCATCTCCGGCTTGCCGCCGCCCCGGCCGCCGCACTGCTCGGCCAGCCGGTTGACCAGCCGTCCGGCGTGGAAGCGGTCGGTCAGGTCACCGGTCACGCCGACGATGAGTTGCACCTTCTCCCCCCTGCGCCGGCCGAAGGCGATCACCCCCGATTTCAACCGCGCCTTCGCCTTGTCCATGAGGTCGCGCAGATCCTCCGCCTCCTCCGGTGCCGGGCAGGAGAGCACCGCCACCTCCCCCACCCGGTCGGCGCGGGCGATCAAGCGGTCGAGGGCGGCGGTCGCGGCGCGGGCGCGGACGGCCTCCAGCTCCCGCTCCCGCTCCTTGAGCCGTTCCTGCAGCTGCTCCACCTGCCCGGGAAGGGCCTCCGGGCGGCTCCTCAGCCGGGCGGAGAGGCGCTGGAGCAGCGCGCGGTCCTGCTGCATGCGGGCGAAGGCGACATCCCCGGTGACCGCCTCGATGCGACGCACGCCGGCGGCGATGCCGCTCTCGCCGGTGATGCGGAACAGCCCGATGTCGCCGGTGGCGGTGACATGGGTGCCGCCGCAGAGCTCGACCGAGTCGCCGGCGGTGACCACCCGCACCTGGTCGCCGTACTTCTCGCCGAAGAGGGCCATCGCGCCCCGGGCGATCGCCTCCTCCTGATCCATCACTGCGGTGGTGACCGGGCTGTTGGCCAGGATCGCCGCCTCCACCTGTTGTTCGATCTGCTCGATCTCCTCTTGGCTCAGCGGGGAGAAGTGGTGGAAATCGAATCGGAGTCTCGCATCGTCGACCAGCGAGCCTGCCTGCCGGACATGGTCGCCGAGCAGCCGCCGCAGCGCCCGATGGAGCAGATGGGTGGCGGTGTGGTTGCGCCGGATGGCGTCGCGCCGCCGGCCGTCGACCCGCTGCATGACGATGGCGCCGCGGCTGAGGGTGCCCTGCTCCATGCGGCCGATATGTACCCAGAGATCGGGTAGCAGCTTCTGCGTATCTTCCACGATGAAGCGACTCTGGTCGGCCTCGATGGTGCCGCGGTCGCCCACCTGTCCGCCCGATTCGCCGTAGAAGGGGGTCTGGTTGGTCACCACCATCGCCCGGGTTCCCGCCTCCAGCCGCTCGACCGGTTCGTGCTCCACAAGCAGCGCGATGACGCTCCCCTCGGCCTCGGTGGTGTGGTAGCCGAGGAACTCGGTCGGCCCATACTGTTCACGGACGGAAAAGAGCGCCTCGGGCACCGCCTGCTCGCCCGAGCCGCGCCAGGCGCTGCGCGCCCGCTGGCGTTGTTGCTCCATGCAGCGTTCGAACCCGGCATGGTCGAGGGCGATGCCGTGCGGGCGGACGATGTCGGCGGTGAGATCGAGCGGGAAGCCGTAGGTGTCGTAGAGGGTGAACAGCGTCTCCCCGTCGATGGTGCCGCCTGCACCCGCCCGGGCGACGGCCTCCTCCACCAGCTTCAGCCCCTTGTCCAGCGTGCGGATGAAGCGCTCCTCCTCGATGCGGATCAGCCGGGCGATGGTCTCCTGCTGTTCGACCAGCTCGTGGAAGTGACCGCCCATGGTCTGGACCAGCGCCGGCACCAGGCGGTGGATGCAGGCCTCCTCCATCCCGAGCAGACGGGCATGGCGGCAGGCGCGACGCAGGATACGGCGCAGCACGAATCCGCGCCCCTCGTTGGCCGGCAGCACCCCCTCGGCGAGCAGGAAGCTGACCGAACGAAGGTGGTCGGCCAGCACGCGCAGCGAGACCTGCTGAGCGGCGTCGGGCGCGGTGATCCCGGTGATTTGGCCGGCGGCGTCGATCAGGTGGCGGAAGAGGTCGATGTCGTAGTTGTCATGCACCCCCTGCATCACCGCGGCGATGCGCTCCAGCCCCATGCCGGTGTCGACGCTGGGGTGGGGCAGCGGAGTGAGCGTGCCGTCGGCGGCACGATCGTACTGCATGAACACCAGATTCCAGATCTCGACGAAGCGGTCACCCTCCTCGTCGGGGCTGCCGGGCGGGCCGCCGGGGATCTCCGGACCGTGGTCGTAGAAGATCTCCGAGCAGGGGCCGCAGGGGCCGGTATCGCCCATCGACCAGAAGTTGTCCCTGGCGCCGATGCGGGCGATGCGCCCCTTCGGGATGCCGATCTCCCGCCGCCAGATGTCGTACGCCTCGTCGTCCTCCTCGAAGACGGTGACGAACAGCCGTTCGGGGTCGATGGCCAGCTCGTCGGTGAGGAAGCGCCAGGCGTAGTCGATCGCCTCGCGTTTGAAGTAGTCGCCGAAGGAGAAGTTGCCCAGCATCTCGAAGAAGGTGTGGTGGCGGGCGGTGTGGCCGACGTTCTCCAGATCGTTGTGCTTGCCGCCGGCGCGGACGCACTTCTGGCTGGAGACCGCGCGGCGGTAGCTGCGGGACTCGCGGCCGAGGAAGCAGTTCTTGAACTGCACCATGCCGGCGTTGGTGAAGAGTAGTGTCGGGTCGGCGTGCGGCACCAGTCCGCTGGAGGGGACCACCGTGTGGTCGCGGGCGGCGAAGAAGTCGAGGAATCGCTGGCGGATCTCGGCGGTCTCCATTGCGGGTTACTCCTCCTCTCCGTTGGCGGCCGGTCGCGCGGCCAGCGCGGCCCGCGCCACATCCATCGCATATCCCTTGCCGCAGAGGTAGCGCAGCAGGCGTTGCCACAGCCGGCGGTCGCCGAAGCGCCGCCCTTCGGGGTCGCGCTTGTCGATCAGTCGGCGGCAGGCGGCCTCGGCATCGACCTCCCTCTCGAGGGCGGCGACCGCCTGCCGCAGCGCCTCCTCCTCCACCCCCTGCCGCCGGGCGCGAAGCAGGGCCAGCTGCAGCGACTCACCGCGGCGGATGCGGCTGCGCAGAAAGCTCTCGGCGAAGCGCTCCTCGCTCTGCCACCCCTCCTGTTGCAGCCGGGCGACGGTTGCATCGACCGCCGCGGGCGCTGCACCGGTGGCGGCCAGCTTGCGGCGCAGCTCCGCTGCAGCGTGTTCGCGCCGGGTCAGCAGCCGGAGGGCGCGCCGGTAGAGCGCCTCCGGGTCGGCCGGGTCAGCCGGCAGGTCGGCCCTGCCCCTCCGGGGCGGAACGGCGCCGCTTCAGCCCCAGCTTGTCGCGGATGGCCTCGGCCAGCCGCTCCAGCATCTCCGGATGCTCCTTGAGGTAGCGGATGGCGTTCTCCCGCCCCTGGCCGATGCGCTCGTTGCCGACGGCGTACCAAGAACCGCTCTTCTGCACCAGGCCGTGCTGCACGCCGAGATCGACCACCTCGCCGGCGAAGGAGATCCCCTCGCCGTACATGATGGAGAACTGCGCCTGTTTGAATGGGGGGGCGAGCTTGTTCTTGACCACCTTGACCCTGGTCTCGCTGCCCAACACCTCGTCGCCCTTCTTGATGGTTCCGGTGCGGCGGATGTCGAGCCGCACCGAGGCGTAGAACTTGAGCGCGTTGCCGCCGGTGGTGGTCTCCGGATTGCCGAACATGACGCCGATCTTCATCCGGATCTGGTTGATGAAGAGCACCGTGGTGTTGGAGCGGGAGATGGTGCCGGTCAGCTTGCGCAGCGCCTGGCTCATCAGCCGAGCGTGCAGGCCGACGTGGGAGTCGCCCATGTCGCCGTCGAGCTCCGCCTTGGGGGTGAGGGCAGCGACCGAGTCGACCACGATCAGGTCGACCGCCGCCGAGCGCACCAGAAGGTCGACGATCTCCAGCGCCTGCTCGCCGGAGTCGGGCTGGGAGAGCAACAGGTCGTCGATCTTCACCCCCAGCCTTTCGGCGTAGAGGGGGTCGAGTGCGTGTTCGGCGTCGATGTAGGCGACGGTCCCCCCCAGCTTCTGCGCTTCGGCCGCCGCATGCAGCGCCAGCGTGGTCTTGCCGGAGGATTCCGGGCCGTAGATCTCGACGATGCGGCCGCGCGGATAGCCGCCGATGCCGAGTGCCGCATCCAGCGCCAGGCCGCCACTGGGGATGACATCGACATCGACCCTGCTCTGGTCGCCCATGCGCATGATCGAACCCTTGCCGAACTGGCGCTCGATCTGGCCCAGCGCGGTGGCCAGCGCCTTCTCCTTCGGGCTCTCCTGCTGCGCCATGATCTTCCCCCTCGCCTGATGGTGGTCTCCGGGCGGTTGAGACGCCCCGGGCGAAGGGTATCGCTAATGGAGCGCGATCTCCACGTCGGCCAGCGACGGCGGCGGCCGGTCGAGAACGATGAGGTAGTCGCGGCTGCCGCCGGCGGGCACCGGCGCACGATCCTCGTCGGGCGGCTGCCATTCGGGCTGTTGCAGTTGGGCCAGCGTGGGGTGGTGGAAGAGCATGGCCAGGGTGGTGACCGGCTCCACCGCCGGATCGTTGCTGCGGGCGGTGACGATGATCGGCGGAGGCGGCCGGTCGAAGAGGACGCCGTTGTGCAGCCGCAGGCTGATGGCCAGGAGCGGGGGGGCGCCGCGGCGGGCGATCCACTGCGGTTTGCCGTGGGAGAGCCGCCAGCCGATGGAGCGCTGCGGCGCCCACCAGGCGCGGATGGTCTCGATCAGGCGGCTGTGGCTCCACGCCTGCTGGTGGATGCCGAGGCCGAGCAGCGCGACCAGGAAGAGCATGGCCAGCAGCCAGGGCCAGAGCCGTTGGGCGGGCGCTTTGGGCGGTGCGGCGATGGGGGCATCGGCGAAGTCGGTCATGGTGGGGATGATCGGCGGCTCCCCCGCCCCTGTCGCCGCGGCGCCGTCCATGGGTGGGGTGGGCACCGCTTCGGCCGCGGTCGCACCGTTGCGGGGCGGGGTGGCCCCATCGACGGCGGAGGGCTTCTCCGCCGCGGGGGAGAGGGGGCGGGCGATCTCCGCACGGAAACGGCCGTCGCAGTGGTGGCAGTGGAAGGGGTGCTCCCCCGGAGGCGGGGGCGGTTGCAGCCGGTAGGCGCTGCCGCAGAAGGGGCAGAAGAGGGTCGACGCGGGCGGCGCCGACCCGCTCTTCGTCATGGGGACGGGATCGATGCGCCCGTCGGTTGCCTCCTCGCTCCCGGATGTGATGCCGGCCTCATGCGAAGCGCTCACTCGTTGTGGTCGAAGCTCCGATAGCCGTGCTGGCGCACCAGAGCGTCGCGCTCGGCCTCCTTGAGATCCTCGCGCATCATCTCGGCGACCAGATCGCGGAAGCCCGTCTTCGGGCGCCAGCCGAGCTTCTCCTTCGCTTTGGTCGGATCCCCGAGCAGGGTATCCACCTCGGTCGGGCGGAAGTAGCGGGGGTCGACCGCCACGATGCAGCGTCCCTGATCGTCGTAGCCTTTCTCCTCCACCCCTTCGCCCCGCCAGTGGATGTTGATGCCCACCTCGGCGGCGGCGAGCTCGACGAACTCGCGCACCGAGTGCTGTTCACCGGTGGCGATGACGAAATCCTCCGGCTCCTCTTGCTGCAGCATCAGCCATTGCATCTCGACGTAGTCGCGGGCGTGGCCCCAATCGCGCAGTGCGTTGAGGTTGCCCAGATAGAGCCGCTGTTGCAGGCCGAGCTTGATGCGAGCCAGCGCGCGGGTGATCTTGCGCGTGACGAAGGTCTCGCCGCGTACCGGGGATTCGTGGTTGAACAGGATGCCGTTGCAGGCGTAGATGCCATAGGCCTCGCGGTAGTTGACGGTGATCCAGTAGGCGTAGAGCTTGGCCACCGCGTAGGGCGAACGGGGGTAGAAGGGAGTGGTCTCCGACTGCGGGATCTGCTGCACCTTGCCGTAGAGCTCGGAGGTGGATGCCTGGTAGAAGCGGGTCTTCCGCTCCAGGCCGAGGATGCGGATCGCCTCCAGCAGGCGCAGGGCGCCGAGCGCGTCGGAATCGGCGGAGTACTCCGGCTCCTCGAAGGAGACCGCCACATGGCTCTGTGCGCCCAGGTTGTAGAGTTCGTCCGGCTGGACCCGCTGGATGATGCGGAGCAGGCTGGAGGAGTCGGTCAGATCGCCGTGGTGGAGGATGAAGCGGCGCTCCTCCTCGTGCGGATCCTGGTAGAGGTGGTCGATGCGGTCGGTGTTGAACAGCGATGCACGCCGCTTGATGCCGTGGACCTCGTAGCCCTTCTCCAGCAGCAGTTCGGCCAGGTAGGAGCCGTCCTGGCCGGTGACGCCGGTGATCAGCGCCCGTTTTCTTGTTCCCATGTCACCACTTCCTTGTAACTCCTGATCGAATCGCGAAACGTCCATAGAGGGGCCGTTGCGCTCGGATCGGCCCGGTCAGAACTCCCGCAGGATCCACTGCGGCGGGGCGGGGTGGCGGTAGCCGCCGGGGAGGCGGCGGAAGCGGCCGTCGCCCTCGTCGTCGTAGAGGTAGTAGGGGGGCAGCCCTCCCGGCGGCTCGACCTTGATCATGTAGACCCGTCCGTGGCGGGCGTATTCGGTGATGCGGGCGCCGTCCTTGCGGGTGTAGGCGCGGATGTCCACCCCCGCTTCGGCGGCGGGCGCACCGCCGGGTGCCTCGATCGTTGCGGGCGGGGCAGCCGCCTGTGGCGGGGCGGAGGTGCGCCGCTCCGGCGGGGTGGTGTCGGGCGGCAGCGGCGGGGCGTCGGCGGCGGCCGCCATCGACGGGAGCAGCAGGGCGGCCAGCACGCACCATCGACCCGCCATGATCGACTATCCCTCCCCTTCGAGCAGCGCCTTGAGGATCTCCAGGTCGGTGGCGATCTCCTTTTTGGCGATCGCCGCCACCACCGGCGAGGCGATCTTGAAGAACTTGCCGACGTCGACATCCAGCACTCGGCGCACCCGGGTGCCCCCATCGACCGCCTCCATGGTCATCGAGGTGGTCATCGGGAAGGGGCCGGTGGTGGAGTGGGCCTTCCAGTAGCTGCCGTCCTCGCTGCGTTCGGTCACCACCCAATCCTGCTCGATCACCCGGCCGAGGAACTTCTCCTTGACGTGGTAGGTGGTGCCGACCGCCGGGGGGCCTTCGCTGCTCTTGCGCGACTCCAGCACCGACGACTGCCACAACGGATCGTTGGATTCGTCGTCGACGAAGGCGACCACCTCCTCCAGCGGTCGGTCGATGATCACTTCGGCGGTGATGTGGCTCAGGGGCATGGAACCCTCCTTCTCGTCTCGATCCTTCTCATGCGGAGCCTTCTCATGCGGGATCGCCGGGCCGGCGGCCGGCTCCGCACCGGACGCCGCCACGCTGGTTGGTGCAAGTAGGTCGTCAAACGTCGCGCAGCAGCTCGGTGATGGCGGTCTTGCTGCGGGTCTGTTCGTCCACCTTCTTGACGATCACCGCGCAGTAGAGGTTGGGCCCGCCCGACCGGCCGGGCATGGAGCCGGGCACCACCACCGAGTAGGGGGGCACCTCGCCGTAGTGGGTGGTTCCGCTCTCGCGGTCGTAGATCCGGGTGGAGCGGCCGAGGTAGACCCCCATGGAGAGGACCGAGCCCTCGCGCACGATCACCCCCTCGGCCACCTCCGAGCGGGCACCGATGAAGCAGTGGTCCTCGATGATCACCGGATCGGCCTGGATCGGCTCGAGCACGCCGCCGATGCCGGCGCCGCCGGAGATGTGGCAGTAGCGCCCGATCTGGGCGCAGGAGCCGATGGTGGCCCAGGTATCGACCATCGTCCCCTCGTCGACCCAGGCGCCGATGTTCACGTAGGAGGGCATCAACACCACCCTGGGGGCGATGTAGGCCCCTTTGCGCACCGTCGCGGGGGGGACGACGCGGATGGAGGCCTTGCGGAACATCTGCTCACCCCAGCTGGCGAACTTGAGCGGCACCTTGTCGAAGTAGTTGGAGATGCCGCCGTTGATCAGCTGGTTGTCGCGCAGCTTGAAGTAGAGCAGCACCGCCTTCTTGAGCCACTGCTGGGTGACCCAACGGCCCTCGCCATCGCGTTCGCACACCCGCACGCCGCCGTCGTCGAGCAGGGTGATGGTGTGTTCGATCGCCTCGCGGGTTTCGGCGTCGACGTTGCGCGCGGTCCACGCGTCACGCCGCTCCCACGCGGTTTCGATGACCTGTTGCAGATGGTTCATGGGCCGGTTTGGGGTGGATCTTCCATGATCATCGTCGCCAAAGCCCCTCCGTGGACGTTCGGCCCGGCGTGGATCGGAAGAGCGTGCCCCGCCGATCCACGCGCGGCGCCTGCAACGCTATCGACCCCGGATGGAGGCGCAACGCGGGCGCCCAGGATGGGCGGGGTGCTCAGCCGGAACGGAGCATGCGGGCGATCTCCGCCGCCAGGGCGGGGTAGCGGCACGGCTTGGTCAGCACCGCGCTTCGCTCCATCGCCTCCTGCGAGCCGAAGACTTCGCTTCTGTCGTAGCCGGTGACGAAGATCACCGGCAGATCCGGTTTGATCTCGCGCAGCCTTCGGGCCAGTTGCGGCCCGCCGATGAAGGGCATCACCACATCGAGCAGGGCCAGCGCCACCTCCTGCTGGTGTTGCGTGAAGAGCGCCAGCGCCTCTTTGCCGTCTTCGGCCTCGAGCACGCTGTAGCCGAGGTCGCGCAGGAACTCGGCGCAGGGGGTGCGCACGTTCTCCGCGTCGTCGGCCAGCAGGATGGTGATCCCCGCCCCGTCGGCCGCCGGTGCGGCCTCCATCGGCTGTTCCGTTGCCCCGGTCGATTGCGCATCGTCGAGCAGTGGCAGCAGTAGGTGGAAGCTGGTGCCGCGGCCGACCGTGCTCTCCACGTCGAGGATGCCGTGGTGGCTCTCGATCGTGCCGTAGCACATCGCCAGCCCCAGTCCGCTCCCCTTGCCCACCTCCTTGGTGGTGAAGAAGGGCTCGAAGATGTGGGGCAGGTTCTCCTGCGGGATGCCGCAGCCGTTGTCGACCACGGTGATGTGGGCGTAGCGCTCTCCCTCGCGGAGCTGCAGCCGCTCCAGCCGGGGGTCGTCGCTGGTGGTGGAGACGGTGATGGCGATCTCCGGCTCGGGGGTGCCGGCGACGGCGTCGCGGGCGTTGTTGATCAGGTTGAGCATCACCTGCTGCAGCTGGGTGGCGTCGCCGCGCACGGTCAGCCGCTCCCCGGCCGGGGGCAGGTGGTGGGTGAAGTGGATGTTCTCCGGGATGGAGAGTCGGGCCAGGCGGAACACCTCCTTGAGGAACGGGCGCAGCGGAACCTCCTGCATGGTGACCATTCCCTTGCGGGCGAAGGCGAGCAGCTGGGCGATCATCCGTGCCGAGGAGCGGCACAGCTTGTCGATCTGCCGCAGGTGCTCCCGGGCGGGGGAGTCGGCGTCGATCTTCTGCTCCGCCAGGTAGATGTTGCCGGTGATGCCGCCGAGTAGGTTGTTGAAGTCGTGGGCGATGCCGCCGACCAGCGTGCCGATGGCCTGCATCTTCTGCGCCTGCACCATCTGCTCTTCCATGGAGAGCTCGCGCGAGATGTCGGAGAAGACGCCGACGTAGTTGGTCACCTCGCCCGCCTTGTTGCGGATGGCGGTGATCGACAGGTGTTCGGCGTAGATCTCACCGTTCTTGCGTCGGTTCCATACCCGGCCGCTCCACGATCCCTCCTCGGTGAGCTGCCGCCACATGGCGCGGTAGAAGGCGGCGTCCTGCCGGCCCGATTGCAGCATGCGCGGGTTGTTGCCGATCGCCTCCTCGCGGCTGTAGCCGGTGACCCGCTGGAAGGCGTGGTTGACGCTGAGGATCGTTCCCTCCGCGTCGGTGATGATAACCCCTTCGACGGTGTTTTCGATGGCGCGGGAGGCGAGCAGCAGCCGGTGTTCGGCCCGTTTGCGCTGGGCGATCTCCTCGCGCAGCTGCTCCTGGGTGCGGTAGAGCTCGACGAAGGCGGCCACCTTGGCCTGCAGGATGGCCGGATCGACGGGCTTGGTCAGGTAGTCGATGGCGCCGACGGAATAGCCCCGGGCGATGTAGCGCGACTCCTTGCTGATGGCGGTGAGGAAGATGACCGGGATCCGGGCGCAGTGGCGGTTGCGCTTGATTACCTCCACCGTCTCGAAGCCGTTCATGCCGGGCATCTGCACATCCATCAGGATCAGCGCGAAGTCGTGGCGGGAAAGCAGGATCTCCAGCGCCGCCTCGCCCGATTCGGCGGTGATCAGCCGGTAGTCGGGGCGGTCGAGCAGCGCCTCCAGCGCCGTCAGGTTGGCCGGGGTGTCGTCGACCAGCAGGATGTTGACCTTGTCGTTCCCGCCGCATTCACCATTGGGGCGAGGGTGGCGAAAAAGGCGTCGGGAGTAAAGCGGTGGGCGTCGGGCACGGCACCCAGCGCCGCTTCGGGCATGGCGGGGAAGGCGGCGCTCGCCGGCTCCTGCACCAGGCAGCGGCCGCCGCGCGCATGGATGGCGCGCAGGCCGGCGGCGCCATCGTGCCCCATGCCGGAGAGGATGACGCCGGCGAGCCGGTCGGCGAAGCAGTCGGCGGCGCTGGCAAACAGCGGGTCGATCGCCGGGCGGCAGTAGTGTTCCGGCGGATCGAGGCTCAGGGCCAGCCGGCCGGGCGGCTCGATCAGCAGGTGGTAGTCGGCCGGGGCGAGGTAGAGGCGGCCGGCGGCCGTGCGCATGCCGTCTTCCGCTTCGACCACGGCCAGCCGGCAGGCGCGATCCAGCGTGTCGCGCAGCAGGGCGTGGCTGCCACGTCGGGTGTGCTGGACCAGCGCGACGAACTACGGCACCGCTGCCGGGATCTGCGGCAGGATGCGATGGAGCAGCTCCACCCCGCCGGCGGAGGCGCCGATGACCACGGCGCGCAGCCGCCCGCCGGATACCGGGGCGGGCTGGCCGGAGGCCGTCGGCTCATGCTCCATCGCAGCGGCGGTAGATGCGGTGCTCCCGATCGACCGCTGTCAGCTTGGGATGGCGGGCCGATTCGCGCGCGCCGACCACCAGGAAGCCGAGCGGCGCCAGGCTGTCCACCATGAGCTGCACCACCCGCTGCTTGAGCTCCTGGTCGAAGTAGATCATCACATTGCGGCAGAGGATCAGCGCGCACTGCTGGAAGCTGGCGTCGGTGGCCAGGTTGTGGCGTGAGAAGGTGATCGCCCGCTTGAGTGCTGCGTCCATCACCGCCCGGCCGTAGCCGGCGGTGTAGTAGCGCGAGAAGTCCCCCGCGCCACCTGCGGCCAGGTAGTTGGCGGTGGCCGTCTTGATGCTTTTGATGTCGTACACCCCTTCGCGGGCGGTGGTCAGCGCCTGCTCGCTGATGTCGGTGGCGTAGATGCGGGCGCGTTCGAGCAGACCCTCTTCATGCAGCAGGATGGCCAGCGAGTAGACCTCCTCGCCGGTGGAGCAGCCGGCGAGCCAGATGTGGAACAGCGGGAAGCTGCGCAGGAAGGGGAGGACTTCGCTGCGGATGGCGCGGTAGCAGTCGGGGTCGCGGAACATCTCGGTGACATGGACCGAGATATCCTCGACGAGCCGTTCGATCCACCCCTGCTGGTGCAGCAGCCGCTCCTGCAGCGCGGAGATGGTGGCGATGCGGTGGCGCTCCATGTGGCGCGCGATGCGCCGCTTGAACGAGGTGTGGGCGTACCTGCGGAAGTCGTAGCCGAACCGGTGGCGGAGCGCCTCCTTGAGCAGCGCCAGTTCGAGCTCTTCGACGGATGCGTCATCCACCTCCTGTTGCGGGTGCCGTTCGGGGATGGGCGTTTCCTTCTGCGGCTGTGGTGGCCGGCGGCACATCACCGCTCACCCGTGCAGCCACACCCGGATGAGCGAGCGCAGCTGGCCGGTGTCGACCGGCTTGCTGATGAAGTCGGTTGCGCCGGCGGCCATGCACTGGGCGCGATCCTCGGCCATCGCCTTGGCGGTCAGCGCCACGATGGGCAGGTCGCGGAAGCGCTCCATGGCGCGGATGCGGCGCATCGCCTCCAGACCGTCCATCTCCGGCATCATCACATCCATCAGCACCAGCTCGATCTCCTCGCCCTGCGCCTCGATCTGCGCGATCGCCTCGCGGCCGTTGCGCGCGGTCAGCACGCGCATGCCGGCCTCCTCGAGCAGGCCGGAGAGGGAGAAGATGTTGCGGATGTCGTCGTCGACCAGCAGCACGGTGTGGCCGGCCAGCTCGGTGCCATCCTCGGTAGCGCGCGGCTGATCGCCTGCATGGCGGAAGTGGTGCAGGAAGAGGCGGGTCTCGGCCAGCAGCCGCTCCGAGGCGCAGGTGCCCTTGATGATGATGCTGTGCACGTTGCGCTGGATGCGCTCGGCCACCTCGGGGGGAAGCTCCTCGGCGGTGTGGAGGATCACCGGCACCGGGTTGCCGCCGTTGATTGCCTGCCGCTCCTGCTCCATGCGCCGCAGCAGCTCCTCGCCGCCGATGTCCGGCAGGTTGAGGTCGAGGATCATGCAGTCGACCTGGTGGTGGCGCAGGTAGTCGAGCGCCTCCTCCCCCCGCCCGACCAGCTCCACCTCCACCCCGTGCTCCTCGAGCAGGGCGCACAGCGCCCGGCTCTGTGCCGGATCGTCCTCGACGACGAGCAGCCGCCCGAGATCACGCGCCAACACGGCCTCCATCTGGCGCAGCATCTGCTCAAGCTGGTCGCGCTCGGCCGGCTTGCGCAGCCAGGAGCGCACTCCCTGCTGCTGCAGCCGGCGCCGCTCTTCGTCGTCATCGCGGCAGGAGATGACATGGACCGGGATGGCAGCGCAGCGCGGCAGCCGCCGCAGCCGGGTGAGCAACTCCGCGCCGTCGATGTCCGGCAGGTTGAGGTCGAGCAGCAGGGCGTCGGGGTGGAGGGCGGCGGCCAGCGCCAGGGCGTGGTCGCCGCGCAGCGCGCACAGCGTCTGCATGCCGTGTTCGCGCACCAGTTGCTGCAGCACGCCGGCGAAGTCGGCGTCGTCCTCCACGATCAGCACGGTGGGGCGGTGGTCGGCGTCGCGCCGCGCGCGGTCGTCGTCGAGCGGGTTGGGAATCTCCTCCAGCGGCATCGTCGGCATGGGCGCCACCGCTTCGCTGGTGGTGGAGGCCTCCGGCCGTGGCGGAATGGCCGCGGGTTCCCTCTGCCCGGCCGGCGCATCGAAGGCGGCGACCGGCAGGGTGAGGGCGAAGCAACTGCCCGCGCCCGGCGTGCTCTCCACGGCGATGGTGCCGCGCAAGAGCCGGGCCAGCTCGCGGCAGATGGAGAGCCCCAGCCCGGTGCCGCCGTACTTGCGGCTGGTCGAGCCGTCGGCCTGCCGGAAGGCCTCGAAGATCTGCTCCAGCTTCTCCGGCTCGATGCCGATGCCGCTGTCGCGCACTGCGAAGCGGAGGTGGTCGGGATCGGGCTGGTCGAGGATGAGGGTGACCGTGCCGCCACGGTCGGTGAACTTGCAGGCGTTGGCCAGCAGGTTCTTCAGGATCTGCTTGAGCTTCGGTTCGTCGCTGACCATCTCTGCCGGCAGGGCATCGGCACGCTCCAGCCGCAGGGTGAGGCCGGCCTGTTCGGCGACATGGGCGAAGTCACGCCGCAGCGCCTCGACGGTTTCGCTCGGGTTGAACGGGCGGGGGTCGACCTCCATCCGGCCGGCCTCCACCTTGGCCAGGTCGAGGATGCCGTTGATCAGCTCGAGCAGCTCCCGGCCCGAGTGGAGGATGGTGCGGGCGTACTCCCGCTGCTTGTCGCTCAGCCGCCCTTCGCGGTCGTTGGCCAGCATCTCGGCCAGGATCAGCATGCTGTTGAGCGGCGTGCGCAGCTCGTGCGACATGTTGGCCAAGAACTCCGACTTGTAGCGGCTGGCCTGCTCCAGCGCGGCGGCCTGCTGCTTGAGCGCTTCGGTCTGCTCCTCCAGCTGTCGGCTGGAGTGCTCCAGCGCCTCGCTCTTCATCTCCAGCGCGGCGTTGGCCTCGCGCAGCTCCTCCTCCTGCGCCTGCAGCTCCTCGGTCATCGCCTGAGACTCTTCGAGCAGGGCGCGGTTGCGCTCGGCCTGCAGCAGGGCGCGGATGGCGGCGGCGAGCAGCGGGGAGGCCTGCCGCAGCAGCTCCTGCTCGATCGCCGTGGGGGCGTGGAACAGGGCCAGCTCGATCACCCCGACTGGCGCGCCGTCGGCGAGCAGCGGCTGGGCGAGCAGCCAGCCGGGTTCGGCCTCGCCCAGGCCGGAGCGGGCGCGCAGCCGGTCGGTGGGCAGCCAGCCTGTGGGCAGATGGTCGAGGCAGAGCTGGCGCCGGTCGCGGGCGCACTGGCCGACCACTCCCTCGCCCATGGCCACTTCGCGCCCCAGCCAGCTATCGTCGCAGGCGTATTGGCCGACGCAGCAGAGCGCCGCGTGCTCCGCGCCACCTTCCGGCAGCTCGCGGCAGACGAAGAGCAGACCGCAGGGGGCGCCAAGCGCGCGGGCGAGCAGCGGGGTGACGGCGGCGGCCAGCGCCGCCACATCGGGTTGCCCCTGCATGGCTCCACCCAGCTCGACCAGGGTGGAGCGCAGCCAGTCGTTGGCCCGGTGCTCGGCCTCGTTGGTCCGGAGCACCTCGGCCAGGTGGGCCAGCGCCCGGCCCAGCCGGTCGCGCTCGCCCTGGATCGCTACCTCGATGTCGTAGCGCCCCTCGGCCAGACTGTCTGCGATGTCGGCGGTTGCACGCAGGGTACGGGTCATGGCGGCCAGCGCCCGGCCGATGCGATCGTCGTCGGAGCGCGGGGTGACCGCGGTCTGGAAGTCGCCGCGGGCGATCTCTTCGGCACGGGCCACCGTCTCGCGCATGGTCTGCACCATCGCCTGCAGGGCACGGCCCAGTTGATCGTGCTCGCCCTGCAGCCGCACTTCGCGCGCGAGGTTGCCACGGGCGATGGCCGAGGCGATCGCCGCGACATGGCGCAGGGTGACGGTCATGCTCTGCAGGGCGATCCCCAGCTCGTCTTCGGGCGAGCGCGCCGCAATCCGAGCGCGGAAATCGCCCTGGGCGATGGCCTTGGTCTGGTCGATCGCCTCGACGATGCGCCGGCCGAGCCCCTGGGCGGCATCGATCATCGCCCCGATCTCGTCGTGGCCGTGGTATTCGATCGGTTGCAGGTTGGTCCTGCCCTGCTCCAGCCGCGCCATGTTGTCGGTCAGCCGGCGGATGGGATCGACCATACTGCGGATCAGCGGCCGGCTGATGGCGATGAGCAGCGCCACCAGCACCACCATGGCGATGAGAAAGAGGGTGCGGAAGCGGGCCAGCCCGGCGAGATGCTCCGCCCTCGGCACGCCGTGGACGACGAACCAGAAGCGCGATTTGTCGGCCTTGACCGGCCAGGCGCGGGTGAAGAAGTGGACCAGCCCGTCGGGGGTATCGAGGTGGCCGGAGACCTGCTGCTGCATTTTTGCCCAGAGCAGCGGCTGCGCGATGCGGGCGTTGGCCGCGGGCAGCCCGAGGTCGAAGCCGAAGCGCTGTTCCCGGTCGGGATGGGCCAGGTAGAAGCCCTGCCGGTTGATCAGGTAGAAGCGGTCGTGCTCCTCCCGGCCGAAGTCGGTGTCGTCCTCGCGCAGCGCCTCCAGCCGGTCGAGCAGGGGGCCGGCGAACATGTTGAGCACCAGCACGCCGTGGCGGGTGCCGTTGCTGTCGATCAGCGGCGTGGCGAAGCGCAGCACCGGGGTGTGCGGTGTCTGGATCCTGCCGTGCTCGCGGTTGAGGTCGAGCGGCGAGCTGTAGATGGCGCCGCGCGGCAGCTTCATGGTCTCGGTGAAGTAGGGGCGGTCGCCCTTCCACTGCAGCGCCTCGCCGGTGATGGCGTGCGGTTCGTCCATCTCGGTGCGGCGCTCGATGCGGACCAGCTCCCGCCCGTCGCCTCCGATCAGGCGCAACTGCATGTACTGCCGGTTGGATTCCATGAAGGCGCGGAAGGTGTTCTGGACGCTCTGCAGCCACCTGGCGGCCTCGCTCTGCTCGCCGATGGCCTGCCACAGCAGGAAGCGGCCGAGGTCGTGCGAGGCGGCCAATAGACGCAGGTCGTGCGGTGGCAGCATGGTGGCGCGGTCGAGCAGGGTCACCGCCCGCTTCAGGTGGGCGCGGTCCTGCATCTCGGCGGTGTGGCGGTAGAAGTCGCTCGCCTGGCGCCAGGCGAAGCCGGCGAGCAGCACCACCGGCAGCAGCGCGACCAGCAGCACGACGGCGGTCAGCTTGGCCTGCAGCGACCAGTGACGCAGGCTGAGCCATGTGTGCGCGCTCACAGCGCGGAGACCGCCTGTTGCAGCCGGCGGTCGCACCAGCCGAGCAGCTGCGCCACATCGGCCGGATGCTTGCCCCGGTAGCGGCGGGTGACCGGGGTGCGGCTGTCGGTGAGGCCGAGCAGGTATTTCACCGGCTGCAGCTCGGCGATGATCAG
>RFFX01000062.1 GCA_003696765.1 Zetaproteobacteria bacterium
CCGCCTGAGAGGGTGACCGGCCGGATGAAGGCGATCATCCCCAGCCGGACCACTTGCTGTTTGAGCAGCTCCGCCGACGTGCGATCGCCGAACGAGCCCAGCTGGATGTAGAGCGGCAGACGCCCCCCCTCCGGCAGGCTGGATTGGGCGATGATGTCGGCCACGCCGCGCTCGATCCCCTGCCCGGTTTCCGCCGTCGCCACCGTCGGATCGACCTTGTCGTGGATCAGGTCGTCGTAGAAGGTGAGCTCGCCCACCTCGGTGACGGCATCGGGCCTGGCAGTGGCCTTCTTCTTCGGCCGGGCGGCCAGCTCCCGCTTCAATCGGTCGATCTCCCGTCGCTGCGCCTCCAGCTGCCGTTGCAGCTGCTGTCGGGCCGACGCCTTCTGCTGGTCGATCCCTTCCATGCGGCCGAGGTAATGGCCGCCGGCGAAGGCTGCGGCGACCACCGCCACCAGCGCTGCCACCAGCAGGGCACGTCCGAGGCGGGAAGCCCTGCCGTCCCGCTTCGGCCGCGGCGGTGCCACCTCCGCCATCGCCTCGGAGGAGAGGCGGGCGAAATCCTGCCCCAATCCGCTCACATACGCTCCGGTGCGGCCACGCCGAGCAGCTCCAGGCCGTTGCGCAGCACCTGGGCGGTGGCGCGCACCAGCAGCAGCCGCGCCTGCGCGGTGGCCTGCTCCTCCACCACCACCCGCTGTTTGTGATAGAAGCGGTGCCAGACGGCGGCAAGCTCCATCAGCCAGGTGGCCACACGATAGGGCTCCCGTCGCTCGGCGGCCTGTTCGAGTACCGTCGGGTATTCGGTCAGCATGGCGATCAGCCTGCGCTCCTCGCTGCCGGTCAACGGCGCGGTGTCGGCGGCATCGTCGCTCGTGATGCCCGCCTCCTCCGCCTTGCGCAGGATCGCCGCCGCCCGGGCGTGGGCGTATTGCACATAGTAGACCGGGTTCTCCTCCGACTGACGGCGGGCCAGCTCGAGGTCGAAATCGAGCTGGCTCTCGGCCCGGCGGGTGAGGAAGTTGAACCGTACCGCATCGGCCCCCACCTCGTCGACCACCTCGCGCAGGGTGACGAAGGTGCCGGCCCGCTTGGACATCTTCACCGGCTTGCCGTCGCGCAGCAGGTTGACCATCTGCACCAGCACCACCTCCGGCTGGCCGTCGAGCCCGCAGACCGCCTTGACCGCCGCCTGCACCCGCGCCACGTAGCCGCCGTGGTCGGCGCCCCAGACATCGATCTGCCGGGTGAAGCCGCGCTGGAACTTGTCGTGGTGGTAGGCGATGTCGGCGGCGAAGTAGGTGGCGCTGCCGTCCTGCTTGCACAGCGGACGGTCGATGGTGTCGCCGAAATCGGTGGTGCGGAAGAGCAGCTGCTCCACCGGCCGGTAGTCGGCCACCTCCTTCCCCTTGGGCGGCGGCAACGTGCCGCGGTAGACCAACCCGCGCTCGGTGAGCTCCTCGATCAGCTTGCGGATGGCGCCGGACTGGTGCAGTTGCCGCTCGGAGAAGTAGTGGTCGAACCGGACGCCGAGGGCGGCCAGATCGTCGCGGATGCGGGCCATGTTGGCCGCCACCGCCTGTCCGCCGAGCAGTTCCAGCCGGGCGCCCTCCTCCATGGCGGCCAGCTCGGCGAAGGGGTGGCGCTGCAGGATCTCCCGGGCGATCTCGATCACATAGTCGCCCGGGTAGGCATCCTCCGGCAGGGAGATCGCCTCCCCCTGCAGCTCGCGCATGCGCAGCCAGACCGAACGGGCCAGCACCTCGATCTGGGCGCCGGCGTCGTTGATGTAGTACTCGCGGGTCACCGGGTGACCGCGGGCGGCGAGCAGGCTGGCCAGCGCATCGCCGACGCAGGCGCCCCGACAGTGGCCGACATGCATCGGGCCGGTCGGATTGGCCGAGACGTACTCGACCATCACCCGGGGTCTTGCGGGGTCCACCGGCAGCCGGCCGTAGTCCGCCCCCTGCCGGACGATGGTGGCGAGCACGCCGGCTTCGGCGGTGTCGGCGAGGAAGATGTTGATGAATCCGGGTCCGGCGACCTCCACCTTGCGCACCGCCGCAGGCCAGGCGCACCGCTCGATGATTTGACCGGCGATCGCTGCCGGGGGCTGCCGCAGGGTGCGGGCGAGCTGCATGGCGATGTTGCAGGCGAAGTCGCCGTGGGCCTGCTGCTTCGGGCGGCTGAGCCGGACGCTCGGAGCTGTCTGCTCCTCTGCGACCATGTCGACGACGCAGCGGGCGATGGCCTGTTCGATCTGTTGCTTCACAGGGACTCCGGATGGGCTCTTCGATGGGGGTGGAGGAGGGCCGGGGCGTCGGTGCCCGGGCCCGGATGGTCGTGGATCACGGCCGATGGGGGTGCGGCCGGTCGGCAAAGGGTAGGAGCCGGGCGAATGGGGGACAACCCGACCGTTCGGCCGCCGGCGCAGTCGGCGCTATCGCTCGCGGGTCATCCCCATCAGCCAGGCGTGGATGAAGGCGTCGATGTCGCCGTCGAGGAAGGCCCGGGTGTTGCCGGTTTCCATGCCGGTGCGCAGATCCTTGATGCGGGACTGGTCGAGCACGTAGGAACGGATCTGGTTGCCCCAGCCGATGTCGCTCTTGTCCTCCTCGAGCTGCTGCCGTTCCGCCTCCCGCTTGCGCAGCTCCAGTTCGTAGAGCCGGGCTTTGAGCATCTTCCACGCCGCGGCACGGTTCTTGTGCTGGCTGCGTTCGTTCTGGCACTGCACCACCGTGCCGGTGGGCAGGTGGGTCAGCCGCACCGCCGAATCGGTCTTGTTGACGTGCTGCCCGCCGGCGCCGCTCGCCCGGTAGGTGTCGACCCGTACGTCGGCCTCGTTGATCTCGATCTCGATCTCGCGCTCGATGTCGGGATAGACGTAGACCGACGCGAAGGAGGTGTGGCGCCGGTTGCCCGAGTCGAACGGCGATTTGCGCACCAGCCGATGGACGCCGGTCTCCGCCTTGAGCAGGCCGAAGGCGTACTCCCCCTTGACCGACAGCGTGGCCGACTTGATGCCCGCCTCCTCGCCCGGCGTGCACTCCATCAGCTCGGTGGTGAAGCCTTTGCGTTCGGCCCAGCGTAGATACATGCGCAGCAGCATCTCCGCCCAGTCGCACGCCTCGGTGCCGCCGGCGCCGGCATTGATGTCGAGGAAGGCCGATTCGGCATCGTTCTCTCCGCCCAGCATCCGGATGAACTCCAGCCGGGAGACCTGCTGTTCCACCGCATCGAGCTGGTCGACCGCCTCGATCATGGTGTCGCGGTCCGACTCTTCGCGGGCGAGATCGAAGAGGGTGACGGCGTCGTCGAGCGCCGATTCCGCCTGCAGGAAGGCGGAGATCGACCGCCCCAGCCGGGTCCGCTCCTGCATCACCCGCTGCGCCTGTGCGGGATCACTCCACAGCGCGGGATCTTCGACGCGGGCGTCGAGCTCCTTCAGCCGCCGGCGGCCGTCGTCGATCTCAAAGAGACCTCCGCAACGCGCGGATGCGGTTGCTCAGGGATTCGGCACGGCTGCGAAAGCCGGCGATGCGATCCTCGACGGTCGCGCTCTGTTCCATATGATCCGGTCGCAAAACGTCCGTCCATGGACCTTTTTGCTTCACATCCACCGCCGGTCGATGCAGGCTCCGGGTCCGCACGTTCCCGATCCGGGGAGGGTCGGCAAGGCTCCCTGCGGGCGGAGATGCGGTCAACCGCGGTTCGTCGGGTGGTCTCTGCAGGAGGCCTCGGCCTGCGACGGCAGGCTGTGGCGTGCGCCTGAAGAGGGGAGGGGGCGGCGGCATTCCGCCGCCGGCTGCGGATGCACGGCGTGCGGGATCGGCAGGGGCACGGGCCCATGGCGCAATTGGTCAGCGCTGCCGGCTCATAACCGGTTGGTTCCAGGTTCGAGTCCTGGTGGGCCCACCA
>RFFX01000063.1 GCA_003696765.1 Zetaproteobacteria bacterium
AGCAAGGGCGGCGGCCTGTCGTCGATGCTCGGTGGGCTGGGGGGGCTCGCCTCCATGGCCGGCATCTCGCTGCCCGGCGGCGGCAGCGCCGAGCAGAACCTCGCCGTCCTCAAATCGCGTGCGTTCCTCTGGCGGTTCATCCAGGACAACAAGCTGATGCCGATCCTCTTTGCCGACCGGCTCGATGCCAGCGGCAAGCACTGGAAGGAGTCCGATCCGGAGAAGCAGCCGACACTGTGGGACGGCTACCGGCTCTTCACCAAGTCGATCATGGAGGCGGAGGCCGACAAGAAGAGCGGGCTGGTCACCGTCTCGGTCGAATGGACCGACCCGGCGCTCGCCGCCCGATGGGCCAACGATCTGGTGGCGCGGCTCAACACATTCCTGCGCGATCAGGCGATCGCCCGCAGCCGAGCCAACCTCAAATACCTCCGCCGGGAACTGGAACGCACCTCGGTCGCCGACATGCGCAAAACGCTGTTCGAGCTGATCGCAAGCGAGCAGAAGAAGGCGATGCTGGCCAACACCCAGAAACAGTTCGCCTTCCGCATCCTCGACCCGGCCACGCCGCCGGACAAAAAGAGCAAGCCCAAGCGAGCCCTAATCGTCCTCCTCTCCGCCCTTGTCGCCGGCTTCCTGTCGGTAATCTTCGTCTTCATCCGCGAGGGAATCGAGCGTCGCCGGGCCGAGGAGCAGGCCACCGAAACAGACGCACAAGGAGGGGCCGCATGAGCCATCGCTACTTCCCCCGCCGCAAGCTGACCGTGGTCGGCTCGGGCAATGTGGGGGCCACCGCCGCCTTCCTCGCCGCCCACAAGGAGCTGGGCGACGTGGTGCTGCTCGATGTGGTCGACGGCGTACCGCAGGGCAAGGCGCTGGACATGGACGAGGCCGCGCCGATCCTGGGCTACGACGTCCGCATCACCGGCACCCAGGAGTATGCCGAGACCGCCGGCTCCGACCTGGTGATCATCACCGCCGGCGTCGCGCGCAGGCCGGGCATGAGTCGGGAGGATCTGCTCTCGACCAATGTACGCATCGTCGCCGATGTGACGCGCAAGATCGTGGCCCACTCGCCCGACTGCATCATCCTGGTGGTGACCAACCCGCTCGACGCCATGGTCTACACCGCCCACAAGGTCTCCGGCTTTCCGCGCGAGCGGGTGCTGGGCATGGCCGGCGTGCTCGACGCCGCCCGCATGCGCGCCTTCATCGCCGAGCGGCTGCAGGTCTCGATCGGCGTGGTCTCCGCGCTGGTCCTCGGCGGCCATGGCGACACCATGGTGCCGCTGCCGCGCTACTCGACCGTGGCCGGCGTGCCGATCACCCAGCTGCTGCCCGAAACGGAGATCACGGCGATCTGCCGGCGCACCGCGCAGGGCGGCGCGGAGATCGTCAAGCTGCTCAAGACCGGCTCGGCCTTCTACGCCCCGGGGGCG
Organism: Zetaproteobacteria bacterium; assembly: GCA_003696765.1. Lineage (NCBI taxonomy): Bacteria > Pseudomonadati > Pseudomonadota > Candidatius Mariprofundia > Zetaproteobacteria bacterium. Next base: position 1,440 of record RFFX01000063.1, read on the forward strand.
GCGGTGGTCGAGATGGCCGAGGCGATCCTGCGCGACAAACACCGCGTGCTCCCCTGCGCCGCCCGGCTGGAGGGAGAGTACGGCATCGACGGCTACTACATGGGGGTGCCGTGCAAGCTGGGCGGCAGCGGGCTGGAATCGGTGCTGGAGCTGGAGCTCCATCCCGATGAGGAGGCGGCGCTGCGCCGCTCCCTGGAATCGGTACGCAAACAGATCGCCGAGGTGGAGGCGCTCGGCGTGGTCTAATCCAGGCTGTTGACCACCGCCGGATCGTCCCGATAGAGCGGTGGCAGCGGCGCATCCCCCCCCTTCTTCATCCCATCGAGTGCCGCGCAGGCGGCGGCAAAGGCGGCGCGCAGCCCGTCGGCCCGCCAGGAGCCATCCTCGCCTTCTGCTCCGTAGCGGTGGCGGTGCAGCGCCTCGATCTCCCGGGTCAGCTCGGGCACGCGCTCGGACGGATCCACCCCACGGGCGCGCCACCAGCGGCGCCAGGCGGCCAGATCGGCGACCAGCGACGCCGCATCGCCACGATCCAGTGCGCGCTCGATCCTGCGACGCAACACCGCCTCTCCATCCGCCGGCGCGACCACCTCGGGCGCCTCCCCGGCCGATCCCTCGACCAACCGCCGGCGGGTGCGCCACCACAGCCCGAGTGTCCCCAGCCAGGCGAGGGCGAAGAGGAGTGCCGCTGCCTGCCACCGACGGAGCCTTCCTGCCGCACCGTTCGCACCGCGGGGATGCCCCACACTGCCGGCGGCCGCCTGGGCCTTAGCCGGCTGCTCCCCCTGCTGCTGCTGTGCATGGCCGGCCGGCGTGACCGCCGTGGAAGGCGATGCACCGGCCGCCGCCGTTGTTCCCGCCCCGCCCCCGACGGCCGCAGGAGTGCCGACCACATGAATCGTGCGCTCCGGCAGGCGGGCGTGCTCCACCCGTTGCGCATCGCTGTTCCACCAGGCGATGTCGATCGCCGGCAGGGTGAAGTCGCCGCCGTGCAGCGGGATGATCGCCTCCTTGTCGCGCCGCGTGCCGCGCACCCCGTCGGCCCCCTTGGCGTCGCTGGTCTGCGGCTGATCGGGGTAGCGCTTGAGGCCACCGGGCAGCGGATCGCCGAGCAGCTGCGGCAGCTGGGCCGCGGTCAGTCCGTCGGCGTGCAGCGTCACGCTGCGGGTGATCGGCTCGCCCACCCGGTAGGGGCCGTCGGAGAGGTGCTGCTCCAGGGTCACCGCCCGCGCCGGCAGCCACGCGCCCCCCGGCCATGTCGCCGGAATCCCCTCCACCGTCACCGTCACCGGGTTGGAGAAACGGCGCACCACCTGCCCAAGGCTGTTGAAGGGGTCGAACAGCGACATGCCACCGACACCGATCCGGCCATCGAGCCGCAGCGGCGGTACGGTCAGCTTGCCGCGCTGCTGCGGAAATATGGCGTAACGTCGCTCGGTGACCAGATAGCGGCGCCCGCCGCGCACCGTCTGGTAGCTGCGATCCTCCCCCAACCGCACCACCACGGCATGGGGCACGTCGGGTTCGCTCAACTGCGCCTGACTCAGGTTGACGGCACGGAAGATGCGCACGGTGTAGAGCAACTGCTGCTGCACCCGTACCTGCCGCGGCTGCACCGCCGCCTCGACGAACAGCGGCCGATCCTGCTGTGCCGCCGCAGCCCCTCCACCGGTACCGCCCCGGCCGTTGGGCGCAGACGGGCTGCTTCCCGGCGGCAGCACGGTCAGGGTGAGCGCATTGCTGCGCGCGCCACCGACGGCGATCGGGGGAATGGTCAACTTGCCGCTGTGTTTGGGCATCAGGGTCAGCTGCCAGCTTTTGCTGCTGGTGACGCGGCCGTTGACGAAACGGAACTGACTGCTCTGGCTGCGCGCCAGGATATCGAAGTCGCGCTCCAGCGGGGTGAAATCGGGATCTCCGTCGCCGCCGTCGCTGCTCAAGGTCAACTGCACCGAGTCACCGGCGGCGACCGTGGTGTGATCGAGCGAGGCGAGCACCGCCGCCCCGGCGGGCACGGCAAAGAGCAGGGCCGCCGCCAACGCCAGCAGCGAGAGGGCCCCCGCCCGGATCACCGCTTCGACGACGCCTCCCGTCGACGTCAGTACCCGGCTCCCCCGCCGATCAGAAGCGGGCGAAGCCTCCGACGTAGGGGCCGGCGAAACGCAGATCGGTGAAGCTGCTGCTGGTATCGACCTTGAGCTTGATGTAGTGGTAGCCGCCGTAGATGCCGACCATCGGCAGGGGGGAGAACTCGAGCTGGCCGTCGGCATCGAGGTAACTCCCCTTGCCGCCCACCTTGAGGTAGCCGACGCGACCGACCAGACCGAGGAAATCGGCCAGCGCCACCCGGCCGCGCAGACCGATGGTCGGGATCGGAGCGGTGGCCGAGCTCTCCGCGGTGATCCCGCCACCGCGCATCGACCCCTTCACCTGGTTGATCTTGACGGTGAACTCCACCCCCAACTGCAGCCGGCTGGGAAGATCGTCCATGTTGACGAAGAAGTAGGTATAGCCGATGTCGTACATGGTATCCTTCAGGCTGGAGTCGACCGCCGTACCGACAGGGAAGCTCTTGCCGCCGTAGGTCACCTGCTGCGACAAGGTCCCGTGACCGCTGAAGGAGATCGGCAACAGATCGAGCGACAGCCGGTGGTCGCCGAACTGCAGCACCGCCTCCGCCGTCAGGCCGTTGCTGTTGCCCATGCCGAGCAGTGTGTCGACATCCATACGGCTGGCTGAAGCGACGTTGCTCGATGCGAACGTCCCGGCCGGATTGAGGTTGGCGTAGCCCAGTTTGAGTGCGAGCGTCTCGTCCGCCCGCGCCGCCGACACACCAGCCGCCGCCGGCAACACCGCCACCGCCACGGCGATCATCCACCTCATCGCCGCTCCTCGACGCGCAACAGCTCCGTCCGCCAGCATGCTACTCCTCCTCCCGCCACTTGATGGAACAGCCGATGGTCGGGTGCTGCGGCTGCGGCGCCGGCCGACCGGCGACCATCGCCTCCGCCGCCTCCAGCAGCTCCTGCCGGGTCACCTTGGCCTCATCCTTCCAGTAGTCGTCGATCCGGCCGTGGTAGTAGAGCCGGCCGTCGCGGTCGAAGAGGTAGATATCCGGGGTGCATTGCGCATCGAAGCGCCGGGCCACCTGCTGGGTGGGATCGGCCAGATAGGGGAAGTCGATCCCCCACTCCGCGATCTTCTCCCGCATCGCCGGGATCGAGTCTTCCGGATAGTCGGGGTGGATGTTGGGGTTGATCGCCACCGTGGCGATGCCCATCTCTCGTAGGGTGGCCGCATGGCGGATCAACCTCGGCCAGACGGCCTGCGCGTAGGGACAATGGTTGCAGGTGAAGGCGACGAGCAGCCCCTGCGCGCCGCGCAGCCCCTCCAGCTCCACCGCATTGCCGTCGACATCCTGCAGCCGCGCCGACGGCAGCGGCCAGCCGGGCTCCACATGGATCGATGCCACCAGTGCCATATTGCCCCCATCGCAACACGCCCCTCCATGGACGTTTCGCCCGTACACTCCGTCGGTTGCCAGGGCAGCCCCCTCCGGATCTACGCGACCTTCCTGGCCGCGGATGCCGCCCTCCCGCCGCCCCCCCTTCCGGAAGAGCGGCGCGCGCGGATTCCGTCGCAGAACGGCCATCCCCTACCGCAGTGACGGCCTCCCTGCGAGGCCACCATTCGGGATGGATCGAATCCCGCACCACCGGCCGGATCGTGTCAAGGGCAGGAGCGGCATCGCGATGCATCCGCACCGCATGCCCGGGCGGAATCGAAACGGAGCGGGCCGATGCGGGCGTTGCCGGCGCTCAATCGACGGCGGTCACCAGCGAAAAACAGCGCGGACAGAGCGCGCCGTGGACCGGGTGATCGGGACGGGCCGGCGCGCCCACCATCCAGCAGCGCGGGCACTTCACCCCCACGGCCGGCGCGACGCTCAGCGCATCGCCCTCCTCCACCCGCGCGACGATCAGCAGCTGCTCCGCCGGCTCGCCCAGTCGCCCCAGCAGCGCCAGATCGGCGGCGGGCAGGGTGACCCGCGCGGCGATCGAGGCGGCGATCCGCTTCTCCTTGCGCGCCTGATCGAGCAGCGTGTTGACCTGCTCACGCAGCGCGAAGAAGCGCTCCCACGCCGCTTCGTCCACCGCCGGCGCATCGGCCTCGGCGAAGCAGTGGAGATGGACGCTGTCGCCGTCATAACCGGGCAGATGGCCCCACGCCTCTTCGGCGGTGAAGGGAAGCAGCGGCGCGATCAGCCGGATGAGGGCATCGGCGATGCGGTAGAGGGTGGCGCGGGCCGAGCGGCGGCGCGGCGCATCGGCGGCATCACAGTAGAGCCGATCCTTGATCACATCGAGGTAGAAACCGCCCATCTCCACCGCACAGAACTGCTGCAGCCGCTGGGCGATGCGGTGAAAGGCATAGCGGTTGTAATCCGCAACCACCGCGCGGTTGAGCGAGGCCAGCCGGTGGCGCGCCCAACGATCGAGCGGCGTGCAGTCGCCGTCCGCCACATCGTCGCGCGCCGGGTCGAAGCCGGCCAGGTTGCCCAGCATGAAGCGCAGCGTGTTGCGCAGCCGGCGGTAGCCCTCGGCGCGCTGCTTGAGGATGGCATCGGAGATGCGGATGTCGCCGGAATAGTCCTCGCTGGCCACCCACAGCCGCAGGATGTCGGCGCCGTACTGGCGGATCACCTTCTGCGGCGCGACCACATTGCCGCGCGACTTGGACATCTTGTTGCCCGCCCCGTCAACAACAAAGCCGTGGGTCAGCACCCCCTTGAACGGCGCCGCCCCCCGGGTGCCGACCGCCTCGAGCAGCGACGACTGGAACCAGCCGCGATGCTGGTCGGAACCCTCGAGGTAGAGGTCGGCGGGAGCAGAGAGCTCCTCGCGCCGCTCCAGCACGCAGGCGTGGGTGGAGCCGGAATCGAACCAGACATCGAGAATGTCGCGCTCCTGGATGAAGGCGTCGCCACCGCAGTCGGGGCAGCGCGCCCCCCGCGGCAGAAAATCCTCCACCCCGCGCCGGAACCAGACATCGGCCCCCTCGCGCGCCACCGCCCGCGCCACCTGCTCGATCACCTCCGGCGTGGTCACCTTGTGCGAGCCGCAATCGGCACAACGGATGACGGTGATCGGCACCCCCCATTTGCGCTGGCGCGAGACACACCAGTCCGGCCGCCCCTCGACCATGGCGCGGATGCGGTTCTCGCCCCAGGCCGGCGTCCACGCCACCCGGTCGATGGCGGCCAGCGCCTTCTCCCGCAGGCCGTTGGCCTCCATCGAAATGAACCACTGCGCGGTGGCGCGGAAGATCAGCGGCTGGTGGCAGCGCCAGCAGTGGGGGTAGCTGTGGTCGATCGGCGCCTGATGGAGCAGCGCGCCCACCTGCTGCAGATGCTCGACCACCACCGCATCGGCCTTGCGCACATGCAATCCTCCGACCAGCGGCGTATCGGCGGCGAAGATGCCGTGGTCGTCCACCGGGTTGAACGGCTCCAGCCCGTAGCGGCGGCCGACGATGTAGTCCTCCTGGCCGTGGCCGGGGGCGGTGTGGACCGCGCCGGTACCGGCATCGAGGGTGACATGGTCGCCGAGCAGGATCGGCGCATCCTGATCGAGCCAGGGGTGGCGGAAGCGCCGCCCCTCCAGCGCCGCGCCGGGGAAGCGAGCGGCAATCTCCGCAGTTGCGCCGAGTGCGTCGAGCGTCTCCTCCGCCAGCGCCTCGGCGACGATGAGCAGCTCGCCGGCGGCGAGCGCACCGCCCTCGCCGGGGTCGATGATGCGCAGCGCCGCATAGTCGATGGCTGGGCCGAGGCAGACGGCCAGATTGGCCGGAAGGGTCCACGGCGTGGTGGTCCAGATGACCACCGAGACCGCACCGGTCAGTGCCGGATCGACATCCTCCAGCGACTCGGCGGCGCGGAAACGGACATAGATCGCCGTCGAAGTATGCTGCTCGTACTCCACCTCCGCCTCGGCCAGCGCGGTGGTGCAGGAGAGACACCAGTGGACCGGCTTGGCGCCGCGGTAGAGCCCGCCGTTGTGCAGAAAGCGGCCCAGTTCGCGCACCGTGTCGGCCTCGAAGGCGTAATCCATGGTGATGTAGGGGTGCTCCCAGTCGCCGAGCACCCCAAGCCGCCGGAACTCCTCCTTCTGCACGGCGATCTGACTTGCGGCATAGTCGCGGCAGGCGGCGCGGAACCCGGAGGGATCGACCTCCTCCGGCCGCCGTCTCTTCTTCTTGAACCGCTCCTCGACCTTGAGCTCGATCGGCAGGCCGTGGCAGTCCCACCCCGGGATGTAGGGGGCATCGAACCCCTGCATCGACCTGGCGCGGACGATCACGTCCTTGAGCACCTTGTTGACCGCGTGGCCGATGTGGATGTTGCCGTTGGCATACGGCGGACCATCGTGGAGGACGAACTTCGGCGCACCCGCGCGGGCGGCGCGCAACCGGCGGTAGAGCCCCTCCTCCTCCCAGCGGCGGAGCAACTCCGGCTCGCGGTCGGGCAGGTTGGCCCGCATCGGGAAGTCGGTCCGCGGCAGGAAGACGGTGGCGCGGTAGTCGAAGGATTCGGAATCGGTGGAACGGCTCATGGACGGGCAAGAACTCCGGCTGGGATTACTCCGGCTGGGATTCCGGCGGAGCAGCCGCCGGGCCGGCGCAATCTACCGCTGCGGCGGGTGGCTGTCCTGCAGCGCGAAGCGCGCTCTACGCATCATGCTCACGAATCCTCCGGCAGGGTGCCGTGCTCGGCGATGTAGTGCAGCGCCCGCACCGTTTCCTCGGCGTTCCACGGGTAGCCGCCGATCACCCGCGCCACCACCGTGCCCTGGCGATTGAGAATGAAGGTTTCCGGATATTTGAAGACGGTGAGCCGGTCGGCGGCGATCGCCCGCCCGCCCGGATCCCAGAAAACCGGGAAGCTGACCCCGTGCCGTTCGATGAACTGCTGCAACTGCTGCAGACTCTCGTCCACCGACAGGCCGACCACCGCGAAATCCTTCCGCGGCAGCCGCTTGCTCAGGGCGATGAGGTCGGGCATCTCCTTGCGGCAGGGCGGGCACCAGGTGGCCCAGACATTGAACACCACCACCTTGCCGCGCAGCAGCGTGCCGCTGTCGACCACGCCACCGGAGAGGTCGCGCATGACCAGCGCGGGGAAGTCCATCCCCTGCTCCAGCCGCGAGGCCGGCGCGCCGCCGCCACCGCCGGAGAAGCATCCGGCAAGCGAAACAAGCAGCAGCAATCCGGTCAACCATCCGTATGGCATCGACTCACCTTCCTCTGCGGCGAACCACATCGCGCACCATCCAGCCGATCGCGGCCAGCGCCAACAGCTCCACCACGGCGATGGCCGCGATCTCGCTCTCCTCGCTGACCATGCCGCCGATGAAGATGTGGACGCTGTAGCCGAAGATGAACAGCGCCCCCAGGCCGCTGATCGCATAGACCAGAATCTCTCTCATCGCCGCTCCATGATGATGGTTTCGCAAGAAACTATCATCGCGACCATGGAGGGTCGCGCAAATCCGGAGGTTTCAGCCGCAACCGACGGATTTGTAATGGGATCGAAGACCGCGCGCTTCGATCCCCGTCAAGCAACAAGTCCACGGACGGACTTTTTGCGATTCCATCATGATCACACCGCAACAATCGATGAGCGCGCTCTTCGATTGCCTCACAAATCAAGGCGTCAGCCGCCCAGCTGGTCGGCGCCTACCCGGATCCGCTCGATGGCGCAGGCGCGCCGGGTCTCCGGATCGACGCAAAGCAAGGTGGCGCGGATCTCGCCGCCGCGCTCCACCGGCTCGAAGCGGCCGGGCAGCCGCTGGATCATCCGCTTGAGCGCGGTCTCCACCTTCATGCCGATCACCGACTGGTAGGAGCCGGTCATGCCGACATCGCTCTGCACCGCCGTCCCGCCGGGCAGGATGCGCTCGTCGCAGGTCGGCACATGGGTGTGGGTGCCGTAGACGCAGGAGACCCGCCCGTCGAGATACCAGCCCATGCCCATCTTCTCGCTGGTCGCCTCGGCGTGGATGTCGACCAGAATGGCGTTCAGGTCGCGCGGCAGCTCCTCCAGCACCCGGTCGGCGGTGAGAAACGGGCAGGCCCAGCCGCCCATGAAGGTCTGACCGATCAGGTTGACCACCGCGATGCGATAGCCGGCGGCGCTCTCGCGCACCGTCCAGCCGCGACCGGGGGCGAAGCTGGTGAAGTTGGCCGGCCGGACGAAGCGGGGATCCCGGTCGATCAACTGGAGAAACTCCTTCTGATCCCAGCAGTGGTTGCCGTTGGTCAGCACGTCGACGCCGTAGCGGAACAGCTCGTCGGCGCACTTTCCGGTCAGGCCGAAACCGGCGGCGAGGTTCTCGCCGTTGGCCACGACGAAGTCGATCATGTGGCGGTCGATCAACCCCGGCAGGCCGAGGCGCAGCGCCCGGCGCCCCGCCTTGCCGATCACATCGCCGATGATCAGGATCCTGAGCGGCACGCGATCGCCTCCTTCTCGGTGAAGATCCACTCCAGCGGCTGGTCATGCGGCTCCATCGGCACACAATCGCACTCCTGGCAGGAGAAGGCCAGCCCGACCACCGCCGCGAGGTGGGGGCGGTGCGCCGCCAGCCAGCGGTCGAAACAGCCCTGGCCCATACCGATGCGACCGCCTGCCCGGTCGAAGGCGGTCAACGGCGCTGCCAGCACGCTCTCCACCCCGGTCGACGGGCGCCACATCCGCGCCCCCGCCGGCTCCAGCACGCCGAAACGACCCCGACGCCATCCAGCCCCCGGCCCTGCCTCCACCCAGACCATCTCCTCCCCATCGGCGGCCAGCCGCGGCGCGAAGATCCGGTCGGCGGGGGGCGTGCGGAAGAGGGCGGAGGTCTCCACCTCATCAGGCAAGGCTCGGTAGAGCAGCAGTTCGAGCGGTCGCGAACGCCCGGCCAACCAGGCGCGCAGCCGATCGACCACCGCCTCCGACGCCGCCGCACGAACCTCGGGGGCAAGCCGCGCCCGCCGCCTCCGCCCCCAGGCGCGCAGCCGCGGTTTGGCGGCACCCTCCCGCTCCGGGCGCTCCGTCACGACGCAGCGCCCGGCGGCGAAAGACCGCACGAGGAACCAGAGAAGGGAATCGGAAGCGAGGAGAAAGGCCGCCGCGCCGGCGAAGGGCGCGGCGGCTTGCGAAGGAGGAGGAGACAATGGATCGTACCGGCGCTGTGGATGTGCGCCCCCGCGTTGTCGGCTCCGGCACAAAAGTTGTCGAACCCTGGTAGTCCAAGGTGGGTGCCGCACTCTGGGATCAGGAATCCCGAACCGGCGGGATTCACACACCCAAAATAGTCGAGCCCCCGTTCGACTGGTATCGGCTCTGGCAACATGGTGGCCCGCGATCAACGCAGGGGCGCGTCCGCAAGCGCTCCTGAGAGCGACTCTAGCCGTTCCAACGCTGATGTCAACCCCCTGCTCCCCTCCTGCAGGGCGCGCTCGGTCCGGATCAGATCCTCGGCCAGGTTGAGCGCGGCGAGCAGCGCCAGCCGCTCACCGCCGACCACCGCCCCGGCCCGACGCAACTCGTCGATTTTCTGCTGCACCCGCGCCGCCGACGCCTCGACCAGCGCCGGGTCGTCGCGTGTGACCACCCGCTCGGTCCGATTGAGCAGCCGCACCTCCACCGTATGGGTCACGACCTCATCACTCCTCTTCCTCTTCGGCCGGCTCCTACCGGGGCTCCGGCTCCTCCGGCGGAAGCTCGGCCAGCACCGTATCGATCTGTTCGAGCGCATCGTCGACCGTACCGCGCAACCGCTCCCGCTCCTCCTCCAGCCGCTCCAGCCGCTGTTCCAACAGCGTGCACCGCTCCCTGCGCTCGGCCAGCTCCGCTTCGCAGCGCGCCAGCCGGTCGCGCAGCTGCCGGTTCTCGCCGATCAGCCGCTCCATGTGGCGGCGGATGGTCAGCAAGTGGGCATGGATCGCCTCCACCTGCCGCTGGCTGCGCAAGAGCGCCTGTGGCTGCAGCCCGCTCATGCCCCGCCCGCCAACAGGGATGGGAGCGCCGCCCGGAACGAAGGGTAGCGCAGACGCGGCAGCAACTCGCGGTGGAGTAGCCGGTTGGAGACCCGCCGATTGGCCCGGAAGAAGGCCAAATAGTCGGGAGAGAGGCGCCGGCGCGCCTCCTCCGGCGCAAGCACCAGCGGATCGGGCGCACCGGCGGCCCGCGCCAGCGCACGGACGTAGTCGGCGTGCGGCGACGGCAGATCGTCGGTCAGGTTGACCACCCGCCCGGGGCGCGGCCGGGCGATCGCCGCGACCACCCCCTCGACCAGATCGTCGACATGGATCCGGTTGGCATAGCGCGGCGGATCCCACGCCACCGCCACATAGCCGCCCCGCCGCAGCCGCTCGATCAGGTTGCGCCCCGGGCCGTAGATGCCGCTGATGCGGAAGAGTTCCACCGGCGCGCCGCTGCCGCGCCAAGCGCGCTCCGCCTCCA
>RFFX01000064.1 GCA_003696765.1 Zetaproteobacteria bacterium
CGAGCGTATCTGATCACGGCCGATTGCGGCTCGGGGTATTGCCTTCCCAACAATCAAGACTAGAATACTCCTCATTTGGGTGGGGTAGGCCTCCTCCCGTCGCCGATCCGCGACCGGGACGATCGCACGCCTCGACTTCCGTCCAGGCAAAACGTCCCTGGACGTATTTCGAGGAGATCAAAACCGAAGGCTTCGGCAGGGAGGCCGGCATCGCCGCCAGGACGGCCGCGCAAAATCGGAGCTTGCGCATGCAAGCAACGATTTTGTTAGGCGATCGAAAACCGCGTCTTTCGATCGCCGTCTCAGCAAAAAGTCCACGGACGGACTTTTTGCGATCGAAACAAACTGAAGCTGACCAAACTGACCGACTACGGCATGCTGCTGATGACCAGGCTGGCAGCCTCCGACCAGTCGATATGGACGGCGCCGGAGCTGGCTGCCGCCACCGCGCTTCCCGCGCCGACGGTACGCAAGCTGCTGCAATCACTGCTGCGCCGCCATCTCTTGATCTCACAGCGCGGTGCCCGCGGCGGCTACCGGCTGGCCCGACGGCCGCAGGAGATTTCGCTGCGTGAGGTGGTCGACGCGCTGGAGGGGGGTGTAACACTGACCGAGTGCAACAGCGACCGCGGCCAATGCGACCGACAATCCGACTGCACCATGCGCGCCGGCTGGCAGCGCATCAACGAGGCGATGCGGGAGCTGCTCGACTCCATCACCCTGGCCGAGCTCGCCCGACCCGACTTCGCCCCGCGCTTCGTGCGCGTGGCCACCATCCCGGTGGCACAGGAGGAAGCGACATCCCGCCTAGCGAGGAAGATGTAACATGAGCAAACCCGAGGTAGAACAGTTCGCCAACCGCGACTACAGCGCCGGCTTCGTCACCGACATCGAGCAGGAGACGCTGCCGCCGGGCATCGACGAACAGGTGATCCGGCGGATCTCGGCCATGAAGAGGGAGCCCGGCTGGCTGACCGAATGGCGCCTGCAGGCCTTCCGCCTGTGGCAGCGGATGTTCGAGCCGCGCTGGGCCCATGTGCGCTACCCGCCGATCGACTATCAGGCCATCTCCTACTATGCCGCGCCGAAGTCCGGAAAGGATGGGCCCAAGAGCCTGGACGAGGTGGACCCCAAGCTGCTGGAGACCTACGAAAAGCTGGGCATTCCGCTGCGCGAGCGCGAGATGCTGGCCGGCGTGGCGGTCGATGCGGTGTTCGACTCGGTCTCGGTGGCCACCACCTTCAAGGAGAAGCTCAAGGAGGCCGGGGTGATCTTCTGCCCCATCTCCGAGGCGGTACGCGACTATCCCGATCTGGTCCGGCAATACCTGGGCAGCGTGGTGCCGCCGGGCGACAACTTCTTCGCCGCGCTCAACTCGGCGGTCTTCACCGACGGCTCGTTCGTCTTCGTCCCCAAGGGGGTGCGCTGCCCGATGGAGCTCTCCACCTACTTCCGTATCAACGCCTCCAACACCGGCCAGTTCGAACGCACGCTGATCATCGCCGAGGAGCGCGCCTACGTCTCCTATCTCGAAGGGTGCACTGCTCCGATGCGCGACGAGAACCAGCTCCATGCAGCGGTGGTCGAGCTGGTGGCCTTGGAGGATGCCACCATCAAGTACGCCACGGTGCAGAACTGGTATCCGGGCGACGAGAACGGCGTCGGCGGCATCTACAACTTCGTCACCAAACGCGGCGACTGCCGGGGCGCGCGCGCCCGGATCTCCTGGACCCAGGTGGAAACGGGCAGTGCCATCACCTGGAAATATCCAAGCTGCGTGCTGCGCGGCGACGATTCGGTGGGCGAGTTCTACTCGGTGGCACTGACCAACCACCATCAGCAGGCCGACACCGGCACCAAGATGATCCACATCGGCAAGCGCACCCGCAGCACCATCCTCTCCAAAGGGATCGCCGCCGGTCGGGGCGATCAGTCCTACCGCGGGCTGGTCAGGATGGACAGGAGCGCGGAGGGAGCGCGCAACCATACCCGCTGCGACTCCCTGCTCCTCGGCGACCGCTGCGGCGCCCATACCTTCCCCTACATCGAGTGCGCCAACCCGACCGCCACCGTCGAACACGAGGCGACCACCTCCAGAATCAGCGACGAACAACTCTTCTACTGCCAACAGCGCGGCCTCTCCGAAGAGGCGGCGATGCAGACGATCGTCAACGGCTTCTGCAAGGATGTCTTCGATGTACTGCCGATGGAGTTCGCCGTCGAGGCCAACCGGCTGATGGAGGTCTCACTCGAGGGGGCGGTGGGATGACGATCCAAAGGAATGAAGCCATGCTGGAGATCAGGAACCTGCACGTGTCGGTCGAAGGACGGGAGATCCTCAAGGGGATCGACCTGACCATCCGCGCCGGCGAAGTCCATGCGATCATGGGCCCCAACGGCTCGGGCAAGTCGACACTATCCAACGTCATCGCCGGGCGCCCCGGCTATACCGTCACCGGCGGCTCGATCCGCTACGAAGGGCGCGACCTGCTGCCGCTCAAGCCGGAGGAGCGCTCCTGGGCCGGAATCTTCCTCGCCTTTCAGTACCCGGTGGAGATCCCCGGCGTCAACAACGCCTACCTGCTCAAGGCCGGGCTCAACGCCATGCGCAAGCAACGCGGCGAAGAGGAGCTGGATGCGATGGATTTCATGGCGCTGGTGCAGGAGAAGGCCAGGCTGGTCGAGCTCGACCCCTCCTTTCTGTCGCGCTCGGTCAACGAGGGGTTCTCCGGCGGCGAGAAGAAACGCAACGAGATCTTCCAGATGGCGGTGCTGGAGCCGAAGCTGGCCCTGCTCGACGAGACCGACTCCGGCCTCGACATCGACGCGCTGCGCATCGTCGCCGGCGGCATCAACAAACTGCGCAGCCCCAAACGGGCGATCGTCATGGTCACCCACTACCAGCGACTGCTCGACTACATCACCCCCGACTTCGTCCATGTGCTGGCCGACGGCCGCATCCAGGCCTCCGGTGACGCTGAATTGGCCCACAAGCTGGAGCGCGAGGGCTACGACTGGCTCAACCGATGACGGTATCGAGCGAAGCCGGCATCGCGACGTCGGCGTACCGCGCAAAACCGAAACTTGCACATGCAAGCGACGCTCTTGCAAGGCGATCGAAGACCGCACGCTTCGATCCCTGTCGAGCAAAAAGTCCACGGACGGGCTTTTTGCGATTCCATTACGCATGACGACTTTACCGCTGCATCCCCCCATCCCCCTGCCCGATGGCCGCGACGAGGCGTGGCGCTACACCAGCCTCACCCCGCTGGCCGACCGGCTGGGCGCGCGCTGGTGGCAGCCGCTCGAGGCGGCGCCCGCCGATCCCGCACCGCCGCCCGGGCTGGATGCGATCGATCTCATGCGTGATCCACTGCCGGAGGCGATCGCCCGCACCGACGAGGAGGCAGGCCCTGCCGACGACCATGCCCCCTTCGCCGCCCGGCTGGCCGCCTGCTTCGCCCCCACCGTGCAGACGATCCAGATTGCAGCGCAGTACCGGTCGGCGCTGCCGCTGCTGCTCATCCATCCCGACAGCGAGGGAGCCGGCTACCGGCGCCACGCCCTGCGCGTCGGCTGCGGCGCCGAGGTCACCCTGATCGAGCTCTTCGCCGGCGACCGGCCGCAGATGGGGCTGACCTGCAGCCATCTGAGCATCAACCTCGAACCCGGCGCGCGGCTGACCCACTACCGGCTGCAGCGCTTCGGCCCCGATCAGTTCCACCTCGGGGCGCTGACCCTCTCCCAACAGCGGGAGAGCGACTACCGGCTGCACGCCATCGAGCTGGGCGGGGCGCTCGCCCGGCTCGATCTCTCGATCGCGCTGCAACAACCGGGCGCGGCCTGCGCATTGCACGGCCTGTTCCTGCTCGACGGCCAGCAGCATGCCGACCATCAGGTCGCCATGCACCACGCCGCCCCCCACTGCCGCAGCCGCGCCGACTACCGCACGGTGCTGGCCGGGCGCGCCCACGCCGTGTTCAACGGTCGGGTGGTGGTCGATCGGGGCGCCTGCGGCACCGATTCGGCCCAGCGCAACGCCAATCTGCTCCTCTCCCGCCAGGCGGAGGTCGACACCAAGCCGGAGCTGGAGATCTACAACGACGATGTCCGCTGCGCCCACGGCGCCACAGTCGGCCAGCTCGATGCCGAACAGCTCTTCTACCTGCGCTCGCGCGGCCTCACCGAGGCGGAGGCGCGCCACGCGCTGGTGGTCGCCTTCGCCGATGCGCTGCTCGCCGGCATCGCCCTCGCCCCCCTGCGGCAGGCGATCGAATCGGCGGCGGCCGACAAGATCGCGCAGGAACCGTGCAAATGAGGGCATCGCAGGAAGATGGCATCGCGGCCATGGACGGCCGCGCAAAAGGTCCACGGACGGACTTTTTGCGATCTGATCACAGATGACGACTTCGCAAGAAGTCGGCATCCGCGGCCAGGAAGGCTGCACAAATCCGGAGGTGGCAAATGCAACCGACGGATTTGTAAGGGAATCGAAGACCGCGCTCTTCGATTCCCGTCAAGCAAAAAGTCCACGGACGGACTTTTTGCGATCTGATCACAGATGAACATCGAGCAGATCCGGGCGCAGTTCCCCGCGTTGCAGCAGCAGGCGCACGGCCACCCCCTGGCCTACCTCGACAACGCCGCCACCACCCAGAAGCCGCAGTGCGTCATCGACGCCGTGCGCCGCTACTATGAGCAGGACAACGCCAACATCCACCGCGGCGTCCACATGCTCTCCGAGCGGGCCACCGCCGCCTACGAGGGGGTGCGCGTCTCCATCGCCGATTTCTTCCACGCCGGCGATCCGTGCGAGGTGATCTTCACCCGCGGCGCCACCGAGGCGATCAACCTGGTCGCAGCCAGCTGGGGCGCGGCCAACCTCAGAGCGGGCGACGAGATCCTGCTTTCGGCCATGGAGCACCACTCCAACATCGTCCCCTGGCAGATGGTCGCCCGCCGCACCGGCGCGGTCATCCGGGTGTTGCCGATGGATGGACGCGGCGCGCTCTGCATGGAACAGCTCGATGCGCTGCTCACCGAGCGCACCCGACTGGTCGGCGTGGTGCAGATGTCCAACGCGCTCGGCACCGTCAATCCGGTGGCGGAGATCATCGAGCGGGCGCACGCCGTCGGCGCGGTGGTGCTGGTCGACGGCGCCCAGTCGGCCGCCCACATGCCGATCGACCTGCAGGCGCTGGGCGCCGACTTCTTCGTCACCAGCGCCCACAAGATGTACGGCCCCACCGGCATCGGCGTGCTGATCGGCCGGCGGGCGCTGCTCGAGGAGATGCCGCCGTGGCAGGGCGGCGGCGACATGATCCGCACGGTCCGCTTCCAGGAGAGCAGCTACGCCCCGCTGCCGCACAAGTTCGAGGCCGGCACCCCCAACATCGCCGGTGTCATCGGCTTCGGCGCGGCGATCGACTGGCTCTCCGCCATCGGCTTCCCGGCGATCGCCGAGGCGGAACGCACGCTGCTCGCCTACGCCACCGAACGGGCGATGGCGTTCGACGGGCTGCGCATCATCGGCACCGCGCCGCACAAGGCGTGCGTGCTCTCCTTCGTCCTCGACGGCGTCCATCCGCACGACCTCGGCACCATCCTGGACAGCGAAGGCGTGGCGATCCGCGCCGGCCACCACTGCGCCATGCCGGTGATGGAGCACTTCGGGCTGCCGGCCACCGCCCGCGCCTCGCTGGCCATCTACAACACGCGCGCGGAGATCGACGCGCTCTTTTGCGCACTAAAGAAGGCGCGGGCACTCTTCGGATGATTCTTGATCGAATCGCAAAAAGTCCATCCATGGACTTTTTGCTTGACGGCAATCGAAGAGCGCGGTCTTCGATTGCCTCACAAATCCTTCGCCTGCATACGCAGGCTTCGGATTTGCGCGGCCCTCCTGGCCGCGGATGCCGACTTCTCACGAAGCCGTCATCCTTGATCGAATCGCAAAAAGTCCGTCCATGGACTTTTTGCTTGACGGCAATCGAAGAGCGCGGTCTTCGATTGCCTCACAAAATCGTCGCTTGCTTGCGCAAGCTTCGGATTTGCGCGGCCCTCCTGGCCGCGGATGCCGACTTCTCACGAAGCCGTCATCCTTGATCGAATCGCAAAAAATCCGTCCGTGGCCGCGATGACGGTTTGTTGCAAAACCATCATCCACAACGCGTTTGCAAAAGCGCAATAGTGTAGTGAGGGGGCAAAATCACGCATATTGATATGGATTCTCCGGAGATGCGCGATCTGCACCTGCAGATCCGCCGCGCCTGCCACGACCTCAACGCGCCGCTGAGGGCGATCCGCGGTTTCGCCGGGATTCTCGAGCGGCGCGAGCGGGACAACCTGTCGGAACGCGGCCGGCTCTACCTCGAGCGGATGGTGGCGGCGACCGGCCACATGGAGCAGGTGGTAGGCGGCCTGCACCGCTACGCCCGCGTCGCCTCGCACCGCGTCTCCAGCCAACCGCTGGCGTTGGCGAGACAATGCGACCGCATCCTCGGCCACCACTTCGCCCAGGCACTGGCCGCAGGCCGGCTGCGCTGGCGGGCCGACCCCGATCTGCACTGGCACGGCGACCCGGAGCTGCTGGAGACCATCATCTGCGCCCTGGTCGACAACGGCCTGCGCTTCACCGACGGGGAGGAGCCCGATGTGGCGCTCTCCTGCCGGGCAACCGATGACGGCGCCCTCCGCATCCAGGTGCGCGACCGCGGCATCGGCATCGCGCCGGAGCATCAGGCGCGGCTGTTCCGGCTGTTCGAGCGGCTTCACCCGCGCGACCGCTATCCCGGCGCCGGCGTGGGTCTGACCATGGTATGGAAGGCGACCGAGCTGCTCGGCGGCACCATCGCCATCGACTCCCGCGAAGGCGCAGGCACCACCGTCGAAATCACCCTGCCGCAACAAAGCCAATGAGCCTCTTCAACCCCGGTATCGCGCTGATGCAGCGGCTGCGTTTCGCCGAGAAGTTCGCGCTCATCTGCCTGCTGTTTGCCCTGCCGATCGCCCTGACCAGCTACTACCTGTTCACCGACATGCGCCGGCAGCTCGACGACACGGTCGTGCAACAACGGGGGCTGGCCTTCCTCTCCGCCGTCGCGCCGCTGGCCGAGCAGATCGCCCGCCACCGCGGCATGGTCAACGGCCTGCGCTCAGGGGCTCCCGACTTCGCCGCCAAGCTCAAGGAGCAGGCTCCGGCCCTGCGGCAGGCGATCGCCACCGCCGAGCAGGCCGACGCCCGGTGGGGGGCTGCCCTCGGCGTCCATCGGGAGTGGCGGCACATCCTCGGCCAGTGGCAGAGGCTCGCGCGCGGCATCGACCGCATGGACGCCGCGCAAAGCTGGCGCCAGCACAGCGATCTGATCCACGACCTGCTGCTGATGGAGGGGGAGGTGCTGCACACCAGCAGGCTGTCGGCCGCCGACGATCCCGCCCTGCGCCAGCTGGTCGAAATCGACTTCCGTCTGCTGCCACGGCTGATCGAGTCGCTGGGGCAGCTGCGCGGGCAGGGCAGCGGCTTCCTCGCCGACCACCGCCTCGCCGCCGACGAGCGCGACCGCCTGCAGCTGTTGATCGACAATGTCGACCACGAGGCAATGCGGCTGGCGCGGCAGTGGACCATCGCCCTGGAGGCTGCCCCCCGCATGCCGCAGCCGCTGGTGCTGGGCCACGAGCAGCTGCAGCAGGTGATCGGAATCCTGCTCGATGATCTGCGCGGCCAGGTGCTGGCCCCGCCCCGCCCCGAGCGCACCGCCGACGATCTGTTCGACCAGGCCAGCGCCACCATCGCCGTCGGCAGCGGGCTGTTGCACAGCAGCTCCGACCATCTGCGCCGCGGCTTCGCCGCCCACGCCGCCGCCATCGACCAACGCATGAGGCTGCTGCGGCTGGCGCTGATCGCGGTGCCGACGCTGATCGCCTACCTGCTGATCTCCTTCTACCTCTCCACCCGCCGGATGAAGGAGCAGCTTCGCGCCATGGTGCTGCAACTGGAGCAGCACAAGATTCCGCGGCTGGCCGAGAGCGCGGGGCGGGACGAGCTGGCCGAGGTGGCACGGCTGTTCAACCGGCTGTCGCGCCAGATGATCCGCAAGCACGAGGAGGACCGGCTGCTGGGCGAGCTCTCCGCGGTGGCCCTGCGCTGCGACTCCATCCACCAACTGTGCGACCGGGTACTGGTGATGTTGCTCGGCTCCCACGCCATCCTCGGCGCCAGATCGCCGGCCCACATCCAGCTGCTGCGCAGGAGCGGCCGGCGCTACATCGCCGCGGCCAGCTACGACGCCCGCATCCTGACCATCCCCGATGCCACACCCGACATCTACCAGCTAAGCTTCGGCGACCATCCGCTCTACTGCCTGCCGCTCACCCATCAGGGAAGACGGCTGGGCGAGATGATCCTCACCTTCGACGCCCACGGCCCGGTGCCGATGAACCGGCTGCTGTTCGAGCGCATCGTCTCGGTGGTCGTGGCGGCCATCGTCCGGCTGCAGGCGATGCAGGAGCTGCAGGAGCGCGAGGCGGCGCTGATGCGCTCCAACGCCGAGCTCGAGCGCTTCGCCTATGTCGCCTCGCACGACCTGCAGGAGCCGCTGCGCAAGATCTGCTCCTTCGGCGACCGGCTGCAGGCCCGGGCCGGACTGACCGGTCGCAACCTCGATTTCCTCCAGCGCATGGTCGACGCCGCCGGCCGCATGCAGTTGCTGATCCAGGATCTGCTCGCCTTCTCGCGCATCCAGTCGACCCATCGCCCCTTCACCATCGTCGACCTCGATCGGGTGGTGGCCAACGCCATCGACAATCTGGAGATGGCCATCCGCGAATCGGGTGCCGAGATCGAGGTCGACCGACTGCCCAACATCGACGGCGACCCGGTGCAGCTCGAGCAGCTGTTCCAGAACCTGATCGGCAACGCCATCAAGTATCGAAAACAGGATGTCGCGCCCAAAGTCGAGATCCGGCTGGCCGGCGAGGAGACACGCGACGACGGCGAGCGGCTGCTGCAGATCGAGTGTCGCGACAACGGCATCGGCTTCGAGCAGAAATACGCCGAACAGATCTTCGAGGCCTTCAAGCGTTTACATGGCCGCACCGAGTATTCAGGCTCCGGCATCGGGCTGGCCGTCTGCCGCCGCATCGTGGAGCGCCACGGCGGCACCATCGGCGCGACCAGCGAACCGGGGGTGGGCACCTGCATCCGCTTCACGCTGCAGAAGCGCCACAAACCGGATCCCACCTGACCCCGGCACCGATCGAGCGTCCCGCAGGAGGAACCTTCCATGACCGAGAGAGAACGCATCACCATCCTGATGGCCGACGACGACCCCGACGACCGGCTGCTACTCGAGGACGCGCTGGAGGAGGTCCACCTCGACAACCAGTTCGCCTTCGTCGAGGACGGCGAGGAGCTGATGGACTACCTCCACCGGCGCGGCGCCTACCGCGACCTGGCCGGCACCCCCCTGCCGGGATTGATCCTGCTCGACCTCAACATGCCGCGCAAGGACGGCCGGCAGGCGCTGCAGGAGATCAAGGCCGACCCGAAGCTGCGCCGCATCCCGATCGTCATCCTCACCACCTCCAAGGCGGAAGAGGACATCCTGCGCAGCTACGATCTCGGGGCCAACTCCTTCATCGTCAAGCCGGTCACCTTCGACAAGCTGGTCGATATCGTGCGCCAGCTCAACAACTACTGGTTCGAGATCGTCCGTCTGCCCGAGGAAGCAGCCGAGTAGCATGAAACCGGGACGGATTCTGCTGCTGGAGGACAGTGCAGACGACGCCGAGCTGATCACGGAGCTCATAGCCGA
Organism: Zetaproteobacteria bacterium; assembly: GCA_003696765.1. Taxonomy (NCBI): domain Bacteria; kingdom Pseudomonadati; phylum Pseudomonadota; class Candidatius Mariprofundia; species Zetaproteobacteria bacterium. The sequence continues at coordinate 9,813 of RFFX01000064.1, forward strand.
CCACCTCGGCGCAGCCACCCGCGTCGACCACGCCGCCGAGGTGGAGGAGGCCGACCGGCTGCTCGATGCCGCCGACGACTACGACCTGATCCTGGTCGACTACATGCTCGGCACCCCGCCCGACGGTGCCGAGTGGACCGCGCAGGCCGCCGCCCGCCGTTCGCTGCCGCCGGTGATCATGCTCACCGGCATGCCGGATGCGCCGGCCATCGAACGGATCGCCGGACGGATGCCGGAGATCTCCTGGTTCGTCACCAAGGACCGGCTGGCCGAGGAGCTGCCCCGGGCCATCGACTCGGCGATGGCCAACCGGCCCGACCGACCCTCCTGCGACGGCATCATCCTGCTCGCCGACGACGATGCCGACGACCGGCTGCTGATCGAAGACGCCCTGCGTGAAGTGGAGGGGGAGTTCCGCCTCGATCTCGTCGGTGACGGCGCGGAGCTGATGGCCTACCTCCACCGGCGCGGCGCCTTCCGCCACCTGGCCGGCACCCCCCTGCCGGGGCTGATCCTGCTCGATCTCAACATGCCGCGCATGGACGGCCGCATGGCTCTGCGCGCACTGCGCAGCGATCCGGAGCTGCGTCGCATCCCGGTCGTCATCCTCTCGGCATCCGACGCCGGATGCGACATCCAGGAGGGCTACGAGTTGGGGGCCAACTCCTTCGTCTGCAAACCGGCCTCCTTTGACGGGCTGGTCACCATGATGCGCACCCTGACCGACTACTGGTTCCGGCTGGTCGCCCTGCCCGTCCGCCTCCGCTGACCATAGTGGCCGCACCAAACGACCGGCGCGACGCCGTCGTCGACATTCTGCTGCTCGATGACGACCGGGACGATGCGCTGCTGCTGTCGGCGATGGCCGAAGAGCAGATGGGCGGACGCCTGCGGCTGCACTGCTGCACCACCTGCACGGAAGCCGACGCCCTGATCGAGCAGCGAGGGATCGACCTCTGCCTGGTCGACTACCACCTCAACGGAGGCGTCAACGGGCTGCAGTGGGCCGAGCAGTGCCACCGCACGCATGGAGTGATGGGGCCGGCGTTGATCTTGCTGACCGGCGTAGCGGAGATCGATGAGATCGACGCCCGCGCCGGAGACGAGGACAACGGCATCATCGACTTTCTGGTCAAGCAGGAGCTGACCCCGACACTGCTGGCCCGCACCATCCGCTTCGCCACCAAACAGCAGCGGCTGCTGCGTGAGATGCATCTGCGCGAGATGCGCGCCCGCCTCCTGTTCGACCACGCGCGCGAGGGGATCGTCATCCTCGACGACCACGGGCGGATCACCCAGGCCAACCGCGCCGCCGAGCGGCTGTTCGACTACGCTCCGGGCACCATGCCGGGCCTCTATCTGTCGCAGTTGATCCCCGACTTCTCGATGAACCTGCTGCGCACCATGGGGCGCGACGCCCGCCCGGTGGTCAGCGACAGCAGCATCCAGCGGGTCACCGCCTTCGACCGGACCGGCCGACGGCGCGATCTCGAGATGTCGCTCGGCATCGTCCACTCGGAACACGACCACTTCTATACCGCCGGCTTCCTCGACATCGGCCACCACCTCGCAGCGGTGGAGGCAATGCGCCAGCAGGCCCATACCGACGAGCTGACCGGGCTGATGAACCGACGCTGTTTCCGCCAGCAGGCCGACCAGGAGCTTGGGCGGGCGCGACGCAACGGCCAGCCGATCAGCCTGATGATGATCGACATCGACCACTTCAAACGGGTCAACGACCGCTACGGCCACGCCGTCGGGGACGCCGTGCTGCGCAAGGTGGCCGACCGGCTCCGTCAGGACCGGCGCGAGCTGGATCTGCTCTGCCGCTGGGGCGGCGAGGAGTTCCTCATGATGCTGCCCGACAGCGATCTGTCGGCCGCACGCGCGCTGGCCGAGCGGTTGCGCGGCAACATCGAGCGGCTCACCTTCGACCGGTTCCCGGAGCCTGTGACCATCAGCATCGGCATCGCGCCGGTCGACCCCGATCAACCGCTCAAGCAGGCCACCCAGCAGGCCGACCAGGCGCTCTACCGGGCCAAGGAGGCAGGGCGCAACTGCGTGCGCTGCGCCGCCCCCCGCGCCCGTCCCTGACGCGCGGCCCCACGGCCGGCGACGATGGATCGTGCGCGCTACCAACCCCTCCGCCCCGTCCAGCGACTGGCCGACGGCGGCAGCGCACTGGCCCGCGACACCCTGACCGGCCGGATGGTGCTGCTGGCCGAGAGCGACCTCTCCGACCTCTCCAGCGCACAGTGCGCCGATCGAATCAACGGCCTGGAGCGGCTGATCGGCGTGCGCCACCCGGCCATCCCCACCCTGCTCGACTACGACGTCGAAGGAACTCATGAGTGGCAGGTCTTCTCCATCGGGTCCGCCCCCCGAACGCTGGCCGAGGTGGTCGGGGGCGCTCCCCGTCCCGATGGCACGGTGGCGGCAATCGTGCGGGGGGTGCTCTGGGGGCTGCATGCACTCGACCGCTGCGGGCTCCACCACGGCCGGCTCCACCCCCAAACCATCCTGCTCACCGACGGCGGACGCCGCCTGCTGCTCACCCTGCCGCTGCTCCACCAGCCGACACGCAACCGCCGCATCCAGGCGGCGGTGCGCGAGCATGCCGTCGCCTATCTGGCGCCGGAGCTGCTCTCCGGCCACCCGGCGACCCTGGCCAGCGACATCTATGCCGTCGGCATCCTGATCCACTCCCTGATCCGCGGGGGGGACTGGCTCGATGCACACCGGCCGGTCAAGCCGCAGTTCATGCGCATCATCGACGGGCTGGAGCTCGCCCTGCCCGAGGCGCCCGAGCTGGAGGGGGTGATGCAGCACTGCCTCGCCCGCCGACCCGCCGACCGGCCCGACCCCGAGTCGCTGCTGCGCCGGTTGCCGGCGCGCACCACTCCGCGCCCGAAACGACACGGTGGAGCCGCGCCGCCGCGGCGGCCGCCACCACCGCCGGCCACGATCGCCGTCGCCATCGCCGCGGCACCGCCGGCGCCGCGGCGGCTGCCGTTCGATCCCCGCCGGCCGCCGCCGATCGACGATGCCGCCCTGCGGCGGTTGAAGCAGAGCATCGCCGAGATCCCTCCCCTACCGGAGATCTGGTCGCGCATCGAGCAGGTGATGGCCGATCCGGCCGCCGGCGCCAGCCATCTGGCCGCGGAGGTGGAGAAGGATCCGGTGCTCACCGCCCACCTCCTGGAGGTAGCCAACTCCGCCGCCTGGGCGCCGCGCGACCGGCGCCCACAGACCGATGTGGCGATGGCCATCGCCCGACTGGGGATGGAGGTGAGCTATGGCCTGCTGCTGGAGCGGGTAACCCCCAAACTGGGGGGTGAGGCCCGTTCCGATACGGCGGTGCGCGGCGTCTGGCTCCATGCGCAGGCGATCAGCCTCATCTGCCGCATCCTCTCCACCGAGCTGCGGGGCATCGACCACCGGCTGGCCGCCACCCTGGGGCTGCTGCACGACATCGGCAAGCTGATCATCATCCACCAGGAGCCGCCGGAGGAGCTGGAGCGGCTGCGGGTACGTATCGCCTGCGGCATGCCGGAGCTGCAGGCGGAGTACGACCAACTCGGCTTCACCCACATCGATGCCGGCATGATGCTGGCACTCCACTGGCGGCTGCCGCGTGCAGTGCAGCGGTTGATCGCGCTGCACCACCATCCCGACGGGCTGCACGGCAGCGACTACCCGGGCGAACTGCAGGGATGCAACATGCTGATCCACCTCGCCCACCTGCTGCTGCAACAACTGCTGCCCGCCGGGTGCTGGCGCGGCGTCTGGAGCGCCTCCCTCCGCTGCCGCGGCGACGACCTGCCCCCCCTGCTCATCCGGGCGGGGCTGCACCCCGAGGAGACGGAGGAGATCGTGCAGCGCATCACGCGCGAACTGGAGCGGTTGCTGCTACGATTCCCCGATCTGATCGTCGACGGTTGCTGAGCTGATGCCTGCGCCCACAGAAGACGACACCACAGCCTCGGCGCAGCGTGCGGCCGGGCTGCTTGCGCATGCAAGCGACCGTATCGTGAGGGGGGCGAAGATCGTGCGCTTCGAAGATCGTGCGCTTCCATTGCCATCGAGCAAAACGTCCATGGAGGGATGTCTTGCGTTTCCATCCATCATGCAACCAACGCGGAATCAAGCCGACATCACCCTGACCGACGCCGCCCGCGACCACCTGCGCGCGCAACTGCAGCGTGCATCCGCCCCCTGGCTGCGGCTCAGTCTGCGCGAAGCAGGCTGCTCCGGGCTGGAGTACCACTGGGAGGCGGTGGAGGCGCCCGCAGCCGGCGATCTGCGCATCGGCGACGAAGACCTGGGGCTCAATCTCTGCGTCGACGCCGTCGACCATGAGCGGGCGCTGCGCGGGCTGATCATCGATTTCGAACGCGATCCGCTCTCCGCCACCCTCACCTACCGCAACCCCAACCAGCGCGGCACCTGCGGCTGCGGCCAGTCCTTCACCGTCGACTAGTCCCGCCCTTGCCGCTGCTGCCTTCGCCTCTCCGCACCGAGATCGGCGCGCTCTTGCGTGAAGCGGGGCGAACCATCCTGCTGCCCGCCTTCCACGACCATCGCACAGGCGGCGTGCACCGCAAGCAGGACGGCTCGCCGGTGACCGAAACCGACCGCCGCTGCCAGGAGTTCCTCCACCGGCACCTGCGCCGCTGCACACCGAGGTTCGCCTTCCTCGGCGAGGAGATGGAGCCCGCAGCGCAGCAACAGGCACTGCGGGCCGACACCCCCTGCTGGTGCCTCGATCCGCTCGACGGCACCTCCAACTTCGTCGCCGGCATTCCCTGCTTCGCCATCTCGCTCGGCCTGCTCCACCAGGGCAGGGCGGTCGCCGGCTGGATCTACGACCCCGTCGCCGACGAGCTCTTCTGCCCGGACGATCCGCCGCAACCGGCCCCGACCGCTGCCTCCCCTCTCGCCGAATCGGTCGGCTTCGTCGATTTCAAGCGACTGACGCCGAGGCTCGCCCTCCGACTGCTCACCCACCCGATCGGCAGCAGCCAGCGCAACCTGGGCAGCTGCGCGCTGGAGTGGGCCTGGCTGACCCGTGGGCGCGGCCGCTTCCTTATCCATGGCGGGGAGCAGATCTGGGACTATGCCGCCGGCCTGGCCCTGGCCCGGAACAGCGGCTGTATGGTGTGCGACTTCTCCGGCGCCGATCCGCTCGCCGGCGGTCGGCTTGCCTCCTCCATCCTGGCGGCACGCAGCGAAGAGGAGCTGCGCGCCCTGCAGCAGGCCGTGGC